>JAAZMF010000131.1 GCA_012798955.1 Bacillota bacterium
ACGCGGATTTACAGCTTCTGGCGGGGAAGCGCATTGCCATTATTGGTTATGGAAGTCAAGGCCATGCCCAGGCTCAGAACCTCAGGGATAGCGGTTTGGATGTCATAGTTGCCAATCGGAAAGGCAGTGCCAATTACGAGCGGGCGGTGGCCAATGGATTTACCCCGGTAAGTGCAGCCGAGGCCGCAGCCAATGCTGATGTGGTGCAGATACTAGTGCCTGACGAAGTGGCCGCAAAGGTATATTACGAGGAAATAGCACCCCACATGAGTGAAGGCAAGGCATTAGCCTTCTCCCATGGCTTCAATATCCACTATGGTCAGATCGTGCCCCCCAAAGATATCGATGTCTTCATGGTGGCACCGAAAAGCCCGGGCCATCTTGTGCGGCGCATGTATGTAGATGGCAAGGGAGTACCTGCTTTGCTCGCTGTGCATCAGGACTATACTGGCCAAGCTCGGCAGCGGGGTCTGGCTTATGCTAGGGGTATTGGCTCCACCCGGGCTGGTGTGATTGAAACCACCTTTAGAGAAGAGACTGAAACCGATCTATTTGGGGAGCAGGTGGTCCTATGTGGTGGTGTGACTGAACTTGTGCGGGCTGGTTTTGACACCCTAGTTGAAGCCGGATACCAGCCGGAAGTCGCCTATTTCGAATGCCTGCATGAGCTTAAACTAATCGTTGATCTAATGTATGAGGGCGGTATAGCTGGCATGCGCTATTCCATTAGTGATACTGCAGAGTACGGTGATTTGGTCACAGGCCCCCGGATTATCACTGATAAGACTCGGGCTGAAATGCAAGAGGTACTCAAGGAAGTGCAGAACGGCGATTTTGCCCGTAACTGGATTCTGGAAAATCAGGCTCGGCGGCCAGCCTTTAATGCCATGCGCACCAAGCAAGCTGAACACCCCATCGAAGTAGTAGGGCGCAAACTTAGGGCCATGATGCCTTGGATATCCAATGAGAGCGAGTGATTTCGGTAGGGCTAGATAGACCTAGGTAGCTCTAGGTAGAACTGGACAATACCGGTATCAACTCGGATCAAGTTTAAGGAGGGCTGAACATGTCAAGGGTCTATATCTTTGATACAACACTTCGGGATGGTGAGCAGACCCCTGGAATTAGTCTAAACGTTGAAGAAAAATTGGAGATAGCTAGGCAGCTTGCCAAGCTTCAAGTAGATGTGATCGAGGCAGGCTTTCCCATAGCATCACCGGGGGATTTTGCAGCAACAGCGGCCATTGCCGCGGAGATTCAAGGGCCGGTGATTGCGGCATTAGCCCGGGCAACTGTTAAGGATATAGAAGCGGCGGCTGCGGCCCTCCAAGAAGCTAAGAATCCGTTGATTCATACTTTTATCGCTACATCTCCCATTCACATGGAGTACAAGCTCCGTAAGCAGCCTGCAGAGGTGCTCCGCATGGTAGAGGAAGCGGTGAAGGGTGCCCGTCAGTTTGTCGATGATGTGGAGTTTTCCGCAGAAGATGCCACCCGCAGCGACTTGGTCTTTCTGGCCGAAGTGGTTAGCACGGCAATCGCAGCCGGCGCCACCAGGATCAATGTCCCCGATACTGTGGGATACACAACTCCTGGAGAATATCGCAGACTGATTAGATACCTTAAGGAGCATGTGGCTGGCATAGATGGGATTCAGCTTAGTGTGCATTGCCACAATGACTTAGGCATGGCGGTGGCCAATTCCTTGGCTGCATTAGAAGCTGGTGCTACTCAGGTTGAGTGCACCATCAATGGTCTTGGGGAAAGGGCCGGAAATGCTTCCCTGGAGGAGATCGTCATGGCCTTGGCTACCCGTCAAGATACCTATGGGCTCCATACAGAAATTGTGACTGAACATATCTATCGGACTAGTCATCTAGTCAGTGCCCTTACCGGTGTACCTGTCCAACCCAACAAGGCCATTGTTGGGAATAATGCCTTTGCCCATGAATCGGGGATTCATCAAGACGGATTCTTGAAAGCAAGGTCTACCTATGAGATCATGACGCCTCAATCTATTGGGCTGCATCAAAGCCGCCTAGTTCTGGGCAAACATTCAGGCCGCCACGCGTTCCGGGAAAAGCTTAAGGAGCTAGGCTATAATCTCAGTGAGCAAGATACCGAGCAGGCTTTCCAGAGATTCATTGCCCTGGCAGACAAGAAAAAGGAAGTATCTGATCGTGACTTAGATGCATTGCTCAAAGAAGAGTTAGTGGCAATCCCGGAAAGCTTTACTCTAGACTATATTCACATTTCCAGTGGCAATCAGACGGTGCCTACAGCTACTGTCCGCTTGACTCGAGGTGAGAGGGGGATAGCTGAGGCCGCCTGTGGTAGTGGCCCTGTCGATGCCGTTTATCGGGCCATTGATCGGGCTAGTGGTATCCCGGTTCAACTAGAGAGTTATGCACTGCAAGCGGTGACGGGAGGCAAAGATGCCTTAGGTGAGGTAACAGTGCGCATCTCTGACAATGGCTCAAGCTATACAGGGCGGGGCATTAGTACAGACATAATAGAAGCCAGTGCCAGGGCTTACGTCCATGCCCTCAATAAGTTGGTATATCAAAAGGGTCCAGACTCCAAAAATGTGGCCCGGCAGGAAGGGGATGTATAAGGTATGGGAATGACCATTACAGAGAAGATCTTAGCTGATCATACCGGCAAAGATAAGGTGAGGGCCGGTGAGTTAATTAATGCACAAGTAGATATGGTTTTGGGAAATGACGTGACAGCACCCCTGGCCATTCAGGAGTTTGAGCGTATTGGGGTCGAGACTGTGTTTGACCCAGACAAGATTGCCCTTGTGCCCGATCACTTCACACCCAACAAAGATATTAAATCCGCGGAGCAAGCCAAGATTATGCGGGAGTTTGCTAAGCGCCATGCCATTGCTCACTATTTTGAGGTAGGCCGCATGGGTATTGAGCATTGCTTACTTCCGGAACTGGGCCTTGTCATGCCCGGTGATGTAGTAATTGGCGCCGATTCCCATACATGCACATATGGAGCTTTGGGAGCCTTTGCCACCGGAGTAGGTAGCACCGATATGGCTGCTGCCATGGCCACCGGTGAAGCTTGGTTTCGAGTGCCCGAGACTATTCTGTTTGTTTATCATGGTCAGTTCACCCCTTGGGTAAGTGGCAAGGACCTCATCTTATATACCATCGGTCAGATTGGGGTAGATGGTGCCCGCTACATGGCCATGGAATTCACCGGTGAGGCCATTAGGGGTCTTTCCCAAGATGCCCGCTTCACAATGGCCAATATGGCCATAGAAGCCGGAGCCAAGAACGGCATATTTATCCCCGATGCTATTACCGAAGATTATGTGCGAACACGGGCTATGCGCCCCTATAAATTCTATACCAGTGATCCCGACGCTAACTATGCCCAGGTGGTGGAGATCGATGTAAGTCAGATCGAACCTCAAGTTGCTTTTCCCCATTTACCGGAGAATGCCAGGGGTATTAGCGGGGTAGGTGAGGTGGCCATAGATCAGGTTGTCATCGGCTCTTGTACCAATGGCCGCATTGAAGATTTGCGCATAGCGGCTTCCATCCTGTCCGGTAAGCAGGTAGCCCCGGATGTAAGACTGATTATCTTACCAGGGACCCAGGCCATCTACCTTGAGGCTCTGCAGGAAGGACTCATTGAGACGTTTGTTACCGCTGGAGCTGCTGTGAGCACCCCCACATGTGGCCCTTGCTTAGGTGGCCATATGGGCATTTTGGCTAAGGGTGAGCGGGCCCTAGCTACCACGAATCGGAATTTTGTGGGGCGGATGGGGCATCCCGAGAGTGAGGTTTATCTAAGTGGTCCGGCAGTGGCCGCAGCCTCTGCCATCACCGGCTATATTACGTCTCCTGAAGTATTCGCAGGGAAGGGGTCGAGGGCATGAACTATCTAAAAGGAAGGGCTTGGGTGTTTGGCGATGATATCGATACTGATGCCATTATACCGGCACGGTACTTGACTACTCAAGATCCAAAGGACTTGGCACTTCATTGTATGGAAGATGCCGATCCCCATTTTGCCGGCAAAGTCCAGGCAGGGGATATTATCGTCGGGGGTAAGAACTTTGGCTGTGGCAGCTCCCGTGAACATGCACCCATTGCCATTCGGGCAGCCGGTATCAGCTGTGTCGTCGCTCAGTCCTTTGCACGTATCTTTTATCGCAATGCCATCAATATTGGACTTCCCATTGTCGAATGTCCCGCTGCGGCCAAGGCTGCTAGGGAAGGTGACGTTTTGTCGGTGGATCTAGCCCGGGGGGTCGTGGAGAATTTGACCTTGGGTGAGACCTACAAGGCGGTGGCTTTCCCTGAATTCATGCAAGAGATTATTCAGTCCGGCGGGCTCATCGGTTTTGTCCGACAAGGGCTTGGGGAGGAGGGGTAATATGGTCAAAATTGTTTTGCTACCTGGTGATGGTATCGGACCTGAGATTATGCAAGAAGCTGTGAAAGTGCTGGAAGCTGTAGGCCAAGTCGAGGGCATTAGCTTTGAATGGGAGACAGCCGATATGGGTGGCATTGCCATTGATAAGCACGGCCTCCCCTTACCCGAAGCCACCCTTAAGGCTTGTCGCAACTCCCATGGAGTTCTACTTGGGGCAGTAGGTGGCCCCAAATGGGATGACTTGCCCGGTGACTTGCGGCCTGAAGCGGGGCTTTTGGGAATCAGGCGGGAACTTGGCCTATTTGCCAATTTGAGGCCAGCCAAAGTCTTTGGCTCGCTGGAAGCGGCCTCAAGCTTAAAGCAAGAGGTAGTGGCAGGTATAGATGTTCTTGTTGTGCGGGAGTTGACAGGCGGCTTGTATTTTGGTCGCCCTCGTTTCCGGGAGGCACTACCTGAAGGTGGTATGCGGGCCGTTGACACGCTAGAATACACCTCTATGGAAATTGAGCGCATTGCCCGGGTGGCATTTGAGGCGGCCATGGTACGGCAGCGGAAGGTTACATCAGTTGATAAATCCAATATCCTGGAATCCTCTAGATTGTGGCGGGAAGTTGTAAATCAAGTGGCCAAGGAGTTCCCGGATGTAGAGCTAAATCACATGTTTGTGGATAATTGCGCTATGCAGCTTTTGCGGGATCCCAAGCAGTTTGATGTAATTGTGACCACTAACATGTTCGGCGATATCCTAAGTGATGAGGCCGCCATGCTTACTGGTTCTTTGGGTATGTTGCCTTCTGCCAGTATCGGGGGAAAGGTGGGGCTCTACGAGCCAGTGCATGGTTCTGCACCCCTGATTGCGGGGCAGGATATTGCCAATCCCTTGGCCATGATCTTGTCTTGTGCCATGCTTTTGCAGTATTCCTTGGGAAGACCTCGGGCAAGTCGCCGAGTGGAACAGGCTGTAGAGGCCGTACTGGAGGCTGGTTACCGGACCGGGGATATCTGGCAAGAGGGCTACAACAGGGTAGGTACTAAGGCCATGGGTGATTTGGTCGCCAGGGCCATCCTAGAGGGAGGCGCGTATGGCAAAAGTTGAAATATATGATACGACCTTGCGGGATGGGGCTCAGGGGGAAGGTATTTCGTTTTCCGTAGAAGACAAACTGAAGATCGCTCGGCGCCTAGATCAGATGGGATTTGACTATATCGAAGGTGGCTGGCCAGGCTCT
Organism: Bacillota bacterium; assembly: GCA_012798955.1. GTDB lineage: Bacteria > Bacillota > Limnochordia > DTU087 > DTU087 > JAAZMF01. The sequence goes on from JAAZMF010000131.1 coordinate 5,628, forward strand.
AACCCAAAGGACAATGAGTTTTTCCAGAGGGCGAGAAAGATCAAGTGGCAGCATGCCAAACTTGCTGCCTTTGGGAGCACAAGGCGGGCTGGTACCAAGGCCTCGGAAGATGCAAATCTGCAGACGATTTTGGATGCCGGGGTTAAGGTGGCAGCCATCGTAGGAAAGTCCTGGGATTTTCATGTGACTAATGCCTTGCAGACTACCCTGGCAGAGAATCTTGCCATGGTATCTGACAGCATAGCCTTTCTCTCGGCCCACGGCCTTGAGGTGGTCTTCGATGCCGAGCATTTCTTTGATGGATATAAGGCCAACCCTGCCTATGCCCTGAAAGTGTTAGAGACGGCGGCCAAAGCCGGTGCCCGAGTGGTAGTGCTTTGCGATACCAATGGAGGCACTCTGCCTTGGGAGATTGAGGTAGCCACCCAGGCAGCGGTTAAAGCCGTAGATGTGAGGGTTGGTGTGCATATACACAACGACGCCGGCCTTGCCGTAGCCAATAGCCTTGTAGCCATCAATGCCGGGGCAACCCATGTGCAAGGCACAGTTAATGGGTATGGAGAGCGCTGTGGTAATGCAGATCTTTGTAGCGTGATTCCTAATCTGCAGTTAAAGGCCCATAAGGAGTGCCTAAGCAAAGCAAATCTGGAGCAACTTACTCGGTTATCCAATTATGTTAGTGAGTTAGCCAATCAGATACCCAACGATAAACAACCCTTCGTGGGCAAGAGTGTGTTTTCCCACAAGGGTGGACTCCATGTTAGTGCTCTCATGAAGCACCCCGAGACCTATGAGCACATTGAACCGGAGTTAGTAGGCAATCGGCGGCGGGTCTTGATCTCTGAGCTGTCCGGTGCCAGTAATATTGCCTATAAGGCCAAGGAATATGATATTGATCTAGAACACGGCTCACCGGCTCTGAGGAGTGTAGTCGAAGTAATCAAAGATCTAGAGTACCAAGGCTACCATTTTGAGGGAGCGGAAGCTTCTTTTGAGATCATGCTGAAGAAGTCCCTAGGCCTATATACCCCCTTTTTTGATCTAGAAGGCCTTAGGGTAATTATTGAAAAGCGGCAGGGAGAAGCAGAGCCCATTACTGAAGCAACTGTGAAGGTACAGGTGGGCGATTTGACTTCCCATACAGTGGCCGAAGGCAATGGACCAGTCAATGCTTTAGATAATGCCTTGCGCAAAGCTTTGGAAGAGGCCTATCCTCAAGTGCAGAATATCAGGCTTACAGATTATAAAGTTCGAGTGCTAAATGAGCGGCGAGGGACGGAAGCGAAGGTTAGGGTGCTGATCGAATCCACCGATGGAGTGCAGACCTGGGGTACTGTGGGCGTATCCACAAACTTGATTGAAGCAAGTTGGCGAGCCCTTGTAGATAGTATAGAATACGGGCTCATGCGGATGCCTGTAATTGCATCCTAAAGCACCAAATATGGTTGTCCTGTTTTCGTCTGTCCGTCTGTCTAGCTCAATGTCTTTCAGGGGCGCCCTCAAGGGCGCTCTTGCCTTTCTGGCATAGTAGTTCTCTTCCCTTAGTATGATGAATAAAGATGTGGGCGGGGGAAGTCCGCCTTGCTCCAAAAGAGAAGTGGGGTACGGGGAGGGGTTGAGACTATGGCCAAATTGGAGCCAAGATCACCGGGAAGGCGAGTGTTTGCCATTGCCTTTTTTGGTTTGCTAATGCTTTTCATGCTATGTGGGAGATGGGTTGAGTTGGCGGCGGCGACAGATACCACAGAATCTCCTTTGGACATCTACCAAGCCCGGCGATACACGGAAATTGATGAACCCATGGATAGAACCGGCAGATTGGGTGATGCCGGTTGCGAATCAGATCGATTGTTGTATCTTGCAGATCCCCCCATGGCCGGGGAGGATGTTAGAGAGCTACAGTACGGTTTGCAGCGTTTGGGGCTTTATGGAGACCCGATTTCCGGCAAGTTCGATCGCTTACTGATGCAGGCTGTTCGAAGTTTTCAACGCCAGCATTCTCTAAAGGCTGATGGGGTGGTAGGAGAGTGCACCTGGCAGGCTTTGTCAGATGATTTCCCAATTCCTGTGATTGAGGGGGTGGAGTCAATTCCAGAAGGGGAACGGGAAATCACTATCGATGTCGCCCGTCGCCAATTGACCGTATACATCGATGGCAAGGAGTTTCGGAGGTTTGCTGTAGCAGTGGGGCTAAGCAAGACACCTAGCCCCATTGGCGAGTTCCGTATTGTCCATAAGAGCATGAACTGGGGAGGCGGGTTTGGTACTCGCTGGCTGGGACTTAATGTTCCTTGGGGCATTTACGGTATTCATGGTACCAACAAACCGTGGTCAATTGGGACTATGGCTAGTGGTGGCTGCATTCGTATGTTTAATAGCCATGTGGAATACCTTTACCGGATTATACCTGAGGGGACTTTGGTGCGTATGGTGGGTCGTGACTCTGATCCTGTGACTAGGCACCTGAAACCAGGAAGCTATGGCCAGGATGTAATCACCCTGCAATTGGCTTTGAAGGAACGGGGCTGTGATTGCGGCCTTGCCGATGGCCGTTATGGTGAGCAGACTCAAGAGGCTGTCAAGGAAGTGCAAAAAGACTATGGCATGTTGCCAGATGGTTTGGGATGGCCCGATGTCTACTTAGTCCTGGGGGTGAAATAATGGGGGCCCGAAAAATTGCTGTTACCGTAGGTATATTCTTATTGGTGGCAGTTGGTATTGGTAGTTGGCAATGGTGGAGGTGGCAACATCCCCAGCTTCTGCTTGATCCCAATGCCATAATCGATGAAAACCGTACATATGATTTGGAGATTTGGGTAGAGATAGGCGATGGGTTAGTTGTCGCGCCTCCTTTGGATGATAGGATTTGGTCAGAGATCATCACCGCCTTTCAATCTACATACCCTAACACGCAAGTTTTTTTTAAGCCTATAGAACGGGTGAATTTGCCCCAGGCTATGAAGACGGCTTTAGGTCAGGGTCGGCCCCCCCATATTTTATTGGAAAGCAGTGAATGGTTTGCTCCTTGGTCTGATCTGCAGTTACCCATAGATCGGTTTCTGCCTCCAGAAGCACGGGACAACTATTTCCAAGGTGCATTGGCAAAGGTCACTCTTCAGGAAGGAACTATGGCATGGCCTAGCCTTGTCATGCCTCGGGTATGGGTCGCCAATGGCCAAATGTGGAATAGGCTCGGTGCTGCCGCGCCTTCCCATGGGCTTAGCATAGGTGAGGGCTTGACGTGGACTGATGCTAGCTGGCGTGACCTTAAGGAAGGACTGAAGACTATAAAGCTACCTCAGCCGGCCATCGCCTTACAAAAGGGTAGCCCTGACACCCTAGTTCAGATCTTGGTGGCCGCAAGTAAAGGCTTGGTTAGCTCTACTGGGGAGCTGTTAGTCACGGAGGCTCTAATTCAGGATGTACTCAATGAATACCAAGCCCAGCAGGAGGATAAATTCATTAGTTTGGTTCAAGGTACATTGTTGACGGATTTCCTATCGGGGAGACGGGGGATAATCGGCCCGGTGGGCATTTGGTTCTGGTCCCTTGGGGAAAATGCCAAAGGGCGTGGGTACCGATCGGTAAAGATCCCCGAAGATACTGTGCTAGTACCGGCCCCCGGGGGGGCTGGGCAAGGGGGGTATCTAGGTGGGTCAATGGTGCAAGTAGCTGTCTTTCGCCATCGACGCTTCCAAGGCCAAGCCCATGCTCGTCTAACCATGGAGTTAGCTAGGGAGCTAAGTGGGAAAATAGCGTTGGAGATGGGTAGGCAGCGACTGGGGGTTCCTGCCGACAAAACCCTTATAGATGAATGGCGGGTGGCCACCGAGCTGGACATTGGGCAAAGGGAAAATCTGATGGCGGTTCTAGAGAGTGCTGTAGGCCTGGAACCTTTGCCACTTAAGTGGCATGGGGCGAGGAGACGATTAATCGAAGAGATACTGGAGCCTGTTTTAGATGATTATGTAAATGGGCGCAGTGCAGGGGAATTGATCGGCGGCAACTTGCCAGAGAATCTTCCGGGCAAACTCATCCAGGCCATGGAGCGCTTACTAGAAGGTGTTCGTGGTGAATCTCCGCAGGGAAAGCGACGCTAATCTAGAATAAACCAATGATTGAAGCATAGATGGGCAGGCTAGATACAGTAGGTGATATTAGTGACGAGGTTGTTTGGAACTGATGGCGTGCGGGGCATAGCCAATGAGGTGTTGACACCGGAGCTGGCCTATGCCCTTGGGCGCTATGGCGCGTCTGTATTACTAAAGGATAGCTCATCTTCCCGCCCACGGGTGTTGGTGGGTCGGGATACTCGTATCTCGGGACAAATGCTAGAAGCTGCGCTTACCGCCGGGATTACCTCAGTGGGGGCTGATGTCTTGCAGCTTGGGGTAATACCTACCCCAGGGGTGGCCTATTTGACCAGGGCATGGCAAGGGGATGCTGGTGTCATGATCTCGGCATCCCACAATCCCGCCCCTGATAATGGTATCAAGTTCTTTTCCCGACACGGTTTTAAGCTAGAAGATGATGTAGAAGATGAGATCGAAGCGCTGATACTTAGTGCTGCCAATGGGAGCGGCTTATTCACCGGCAGGGAGCAGTTGCTATCTGGATCATGGAGTGATGGTGTATTACGGCCTACTGGCAAGGATGTTGGTCGTGTGGAAGCCCGTAACGACGCTACCCTTGCCTATGGAGAGTTTCTCAAGGGGACAATTGCCCTCAGCCTTGCAGGATTAAAAGTTGTCGTTGACTCAGGTCATGGAGCCGCGTATCAGGTGACACCAACCATTTTGCAGGAATTGGGTGCCACAGTTATTAGCTGTTACGATGAGCCCGATGGACTTAATATCAATGTGGGCTGTGGTTCCACCCATCCGGAGGCATTGGCAACGGCCGTTGTGTATCACGGGGCCGATATAGGTCTCGCCCACGATGGGGATGCTGATCGCCTGATCGTCGTAGATGAGCAGGGTAATGTGTTAGACGGAGACTATATCCTAACCATTTGTGGGCTGCATCTATTAAGGCAAGGGCGTCTAGCCCAGAATCGTTTGGCGGTAACTGTCTATAGCAATCTAGGGGTGCGGGCAGCCTTTCGCAATGCCGGTGGTGATGTAGTAGTTACTCCCAATGGCGATCGATATGTGCTTGAGGCGATGCGGGGTGGTGGCCTGAATCTGGGCGGCGAGCAATCAGGTCACATTATCTTCCTAGATCATAATACGACAGGAGACGGGGTACTCACAGCCTTGCAGCTCCTTGCAGTTATGCAAGCCGAATCCAAGCCATTATCGGTATTGGCTAGCCAATTACAAAAATACCCCCAGGTCTTGATCAACGTGCCTGTAAGGGATAAACGTGATTGGGAGGAGAACAAGTCCATCCAAGTAGCCATTGCGGCGGCAACAGAGCGTTTGGGCGAGCACGGTCGGATTTTCGTGCGTGCATCAGGTACCGAGCCCTTGATTCGGGTCATGGTGGAGGGGCCAAGCCAGAAGACTGTGTGTCATATCGCCGAGGACGTTGCCGAGACGATCAAGATGGAAATTGGCGATTAGGGGGATGGGGGGCGGATCGATGATTGTTGGTCTGGGGACTGATATTATTGAGATACAAAGAGTGGCTGATACCTGGGCTAGAAAAGGGCAAAGATTTCTCAATCGAGTTTATACCCCCACTGAGCAAGAGCACTGCTTGCGGGGGGGAACCATTGCCCAAAAGGAGAAATTGGCTGCCCGTTTTGCCGCAAAGGAAGCTGTTATGAAGGCCCTTGGCACCGGCTGGCGGCAAGGTGTGCGTTGGCGAGATATTGAGATTCGGCATAAACCTACAGGCCAACCATATGTGCTCCTATGGGGGACTACCCTGGAGATCGCCAAGACCCTGGGGATTGGATCTATTCACATCTCTCTCACCCATAATAACCATCACGCGGTAGCGACTGCCATAGCTGTGGGGCCTTTGGGGGGTGCCGTTTCATATGAAGCTACTAACCGCCGCTGAAATGCGGGCAATTGATACTAAGGTGATTAGGGAAATAGGTATACCTAGCCTAGTACTTATGGAAAATGCCGGCAGACAAGTGGCAGAAGTAGCCGCCGACTTTCTCGGGCGCCATCACGGCCGTAAGGTCTCTATAGTCGTTGGCAAAGGCAACAATGGTGGAGATGGGTTCGTGGCCGCCCGCTATCTACACAATCGGGGTTTTAGAGTGCGGGTGTTTCTGATTGCTCCTTCTAAAGAACTTAGTCCCGATGCCTTAGCCAATTACCATATCTGTGGTCAGTTAGGGATAGACATACAGGAAGTCGATGAGCAGTATCTATCTAAGTTGCGCTTTGCATTGTCCTTGACTGACTTAATCATTGACGGGATCTTAGGGACTGGCATAGAAGGTCCCACCCGAGGTTTGGCCCGTGATGTCATCTTGTTGATCAATGATGTTGAAAGGTCGGTACTTGCCATTGATGTGCCTTCAGGGCTTGATGCCACGACTGGCGCTATCGCTGGTTCTTGTATTCGGGCCGATATAACTGTAACCTTGGCCGCCCCTAAGATTGGGCTATTTGTGTATCCGGGGGCTGATATGGCTGGTACCGTCCTTGTGGCAAATATCGGGATTCCTCCCATGGTTTTGGATAGCGGAGGTGCAGGGAATCTGCTAACTGCTCAAGGACTTAAGGGCCTTATGCATCCACGGCCCAGTGCCGGGCACAAAGGGACGTTTGGCCATGTGCTTGTGCTAGCAGGGTCGGTGGGGATGACGGGGGCTGCGGCCTTAGCAGCCCGGGGTGCATTAGTGGCCGGGGCTGGGTTGGTTTCGCTGGGTATCCCCCACAGCCTCAACGATATTATGGAAATAAAAACCACTGAAGCCATGACCATTCCTTTGCCTGAGACTGCAGAACGTGCTCTGAGTATGGAAGCATTGCCCCATATTCGGCAGCGGCTTCCCCAAATGGAGGCTTTAGTACTGGGTCCCGGGCTTGGACGGCTACTCTCCACTGGTGGATTAGTCGAGGCTATATTGCAGGAAGTGACTTGCCCTGTGGTATTAGATGCCGATGGATTGAATTTAGTGGCTGAAACAGGCATTTTAGAAACTAGAACTACTGAGAGTGGGCCTTTGGTTATAACTCCCCATCCGGGGGAAATGGCCCGCCTTCTAGGCAGTTCTGTTAAGGATATTCAAAGGGATCGGGTAGAGGTGGCAGTCACCGCTGCCCATCGCTTCAGTTGTACTGTGGTACTTAAGGGTGCAGGCACTGTGATTGCCGCATCGGATGGGCAATTTTGGGTAAATACTACCGGTAATGTGGGTATGGCCACCGGTGGTACCGGTGATGTCTTGGCTGGCGTAATTGGAGGGTGTATAGCCGGTGGGATGGATGTTACTGAGGCGGCGAGATTTGGCGTATACGTTCACGGCCTTGCCGGGGACTTGGCTTTGGCAGAGTTTGGGGCACCCTCTTTGCTCGCCGGAGATCTTGCCGGAAAATTGCCCCAAGCACTGCAGCTAATTCAGCGGGAAGAAGTGACAGAACGGTGGATTTATCTAGAATAGCAGGGGGAGATCACCTCCCCGGTGCTTGGCTGGAAATTGATCTAGATGCCATTGGCCACAATGTAAGGGCTTTATGCCACAAGCTTTCGCCTGGGACCGAGCTTATGGCTATCGTCAAGGCCGATGGGTATGGACACGGGGCTGTTCCTGTGGCGAGAGCGGCCCTTCACAAAGGGGCAAAGTGGTTAGGGTTAGGTAGTGTATCTGAGGCCATTGAATTACGGCAGGCTGGCATTACTGCCCCTTTGCTAGTTCTCGGTCCGCCACTTAAGTGGCAAGCTCCCTTAGTTGTGGAAAATGACCTACGGGTGGCAGTATGCACTTATGATGTCGCCGAGCAGCTTTCCCAGGCGGCAAGGCTTGGGGGAGTGACTGCCCGAGTCCATGTGAAAATCGATACTGGCATGGGGAGACTCGGCGTCATGCCGGCGGCGGCTTTGAAGTTTATTCGCAGGATACAAGTATTACCGAATTTGGAAGTGGAAGGTATTTTCTCCCATTTTGCTACAGCTGATGATGTTGATCAGACGTATGCTAGACAACAGTTTTCCGCTTTTTCGCAGGTGATGAGTGAGCTAGAGCAGACGGGTATCACCATACCAATTAAGCATATAGCCAACACTGCCGCCGGCATCACACTTCCCAAGACGCAGCTCTCTTTAGTGCGTAGCGGTATCGCGGTGTACGGGCTATCCACCGTAGAAGAGTCCAAGTTGCAGTTGGATCTGATCCCGGCCTTGGAGCTTAAGGCTACAGTGAGTTATGTACACCGAGTGCCGGCCGGAAGTGGCATTAGCTACGACACCCGATATGTCGCCCCAAAAGATACCAATATTGTTACGATACCAGTGGGCTATGCCCAAGGGTATTCAAGGCTACTTAGCGGTAAAGCCGAGGTGCTTCTCAATGGGAAGCGCTATCCCCTAGTAGGCAATATCTGTATGGGTCAATGTATGGCAGATGTAGGCGACGATTTGGTCAATATCGGAGACACGGCGGTATTTCTCGGCAGACAAGGCAGTGCATATATTGGTGCCAGTGAACTTGCGGCCAAAATGGGGACCATCCACTATGAAGTGCTTTGCATGATGGGAGATAAGCTTCCAAGGATATATCGAGGTCAAGAAGCCAATAGACAGGGACTTGGCCCCTCATAATCTTGCCCCGTCTTGCATATTGTGGTAAGCGGGAAGGGAGGAGACGCTATGTCCCCTGGAATACTGGGCAAGTGTATTGTGTTAGCCTTGGCTGCAATTATGCTGTCTGCCGGATTGCCCTGTGCAGCACAAGGGGCGAGCCATGTGGTCTTTAGCATGGAGGATCATGCCGGTGACGATTTTGGTCAGGGCCAAGTATCTTACCCCGAGCATCAAGTATTTGAGCCGGGGCTATTTGATTTGCGGCGAGTGCACATATGGCATGACGATGAGAATACCTACTACGACATATCCTTTGCTAAGATTACTAATCCTTGGAATGCACCAGAAGGGTTCTTCCATCAGCTGATCGACATATATATCGACGCAGAACCAGGGGGTCACACGGTACCTGCCGCACCGGGAGCTGGTGTGCAGTTCTCATCGGAGGCCGGTTGGGAGTATCGCCTGCGGATTCAGCCTTGGGGCGGATCCCGCTGGCTCGACGCCCGTTGGGATCCGGCTAAGGTTTATCCTGTTGCCGTATCAGTGTTGCCAGATGACAAGACTATCCGTGCCCAAGTGCCCTTGACTGTGGCAGAACATCCGTCTCGGGTATGGCAATACTACGTGTTAGTGGGGGGCTTTGATACCTTTGGGCCTGATCAATATCGGGTTGTGGAAGAGTCTGCCTCCAAGTGGTCTTTTGGTGGTGCCACCACATCCAACAGTCCCAATGTAATAGACCTGCTAGATGGGGGGCTGGGGAGGAAATCTCAAAAGAGTCAGCTAAATGTTGAGAACCTAGCTGAAGGGGAATGTCCCGTCTTGTTGCCTGTAAGTCATGGATTGTCCTTGCCTTTCACTTGGTGGCATTTGTTGGCAAGTTTCGCAGTTTTGGTACTACTAAGTGGCATCTTCTACGCTGTATTCAGACAGCAACCACCGGGGCATGGTGGCTGACCCATATCGCTATTTGAGTCATCTTTTCTAACCGGAAGTGCACTTACTTCCGGTTTTCCATTATCTGCCTCTAGCTAGAAAAACTGTATAGAGTTGGCCCTAGGGGAAAAGCTAAACACACCGTAGAGTCTAGCAAAGAGTGTAGCAGAAGGGATATTAGCGGAAGGTCAGGAGATGGAGGAGGCGGTTAGGTGAAGATTCTAATGCTATCTTGGGAGTACCCACCACAAGTTGTGGGAGGACTTGGCAGGCATGTGGCCGATCTTTCTGAAGCTCTAGTGGAACTTGGCCATGAAGTGCATGTCTTAACGGGTGATGCCAAAGGCTCTCCCCCTAGGGAAGAGATGAACGGAGTCCATGTTCACAGACTGACTATGTATGGCCCTGCTGGGCGGGATTTCGTGGAATCTGTAACACATCTGAATATGCATATGCTGGAAGCTTCCCTTGGCCTTTTGGGTCAGGGTCACACCTTCGATTTAGTCCATAGTCATGACTGGCTGGCGGCTTATGCTGGAAAAGCTCTTAAGCATGGCCTTGTCCGCCCATTAGTTGCCACTATCCATGCTACCGAATTTGGTCGCAACCATGGTCTGCATAATGATCTGCAAAGGCAAATCAGCAACCTGGAATGGTGGCTGACCTATGAGGCTTGGCGTGTGATTTGCTGTAGTCAGTATATGCGGGGCGAAATTCAGTACATTTTCCAGGTACCCAATGATAAATTGCGCATATTGCCCAATGGTGTTAAGCTCTCGGATTTCACCCTCCACGACAAATTCGACGCCCGGGCCTTTCGCCGTCAGTATGCATCAGACCATGAGCGCATCATTTTCTATGTAGGTAGATTAGTCCACGAAAAAGGTGTCGATACCTTGGTCGATGCTATCCCCCATGTTTTGGCGCAATACAAGCAAGTCAAGTTCATCATAGCGGGCAAAGGGCCTGGGGAATTTGCCCTAAGGGAGCGTGCAGGGCGTCTAGGTGTCAGTCAAAATGTCTATTTTGCCGGATTTGTCAATGATGTAACCCGCAATCGCATGTATGCTTGTGCAGATGTGGCGGTTGTGCCAAGTTTGTATGAGCCTTTTGGTATTGTGGCATTGGAGGCCATGGCGGCTAGTGTGCCGGTGGTTGTCTCTGATACCGGGGGTCTGGCAGAGATAGTGCGTCATGCTCAAAATGGACTAAGAGCCTATCCAGGTAATGCCCAGTCCCTGGCTGATAACATCCTTGCATATCTTAAAGCACCAGAGTTTGCCGAGTATATTAAGAGACAGGCTCTAGCGGATGTCCAGGACAAATATACTTGGCCTTTGATTGCCCAGCAGACTCTAGCGGTTTACCAAGAGGTCCTTGCAGAATTCGCCGAAAATGCCTGGGCAGCAATGGGGGGCTTTCCTCCAGATGGGATCTTGGCCCAAACTCGCCTTACTACCCAAGGTGCCCAGTCCCGCTACCAGGAGACTGGGTCCATAGCTGCCAATCGAGCCAATGATTGGAGCGGGATGCCCCACCCCTGTGGTAGTCGCTATCTAGGACCAGGGGTTACTAGCAGTGAGGCGTCTGATCTTGGTCACGAAATGGGCGTAGAATATCTATCTAGTGGAGGCGCCGTCACATGAAGGCAGTGAAAGCGGTGATTATGGCAGGAGGTCAGGGTAGTCGATTGCGTCCACTAACTTGCGATCTTCCCAAACCCATGGTGCCAATGGCCAATCGGCCCATGATGGAATACATAATCGAGCTCTTGGGCAAACATGGCATGGAGGATATTGCCGTGACTACGTGGTATCTGCCAGAAGTGATCGAAGAGCATTTCGGTGATGGTGCCGCCTTCGGTTGCAGTTTGCACTACTTTGTAGAGGACAGGCCCTTAGGTACAGCCGGTAGTGTGAAGAACGCAGCCGCTTTTCTCGATGGGACATTCCTAGTGATCTCCGGGGACGCCTTGACAGATTTTGACTTAGCAAAGGCTATCGCCTACCATCGGGAGAAGCAAGCCTTGGCCACTTTGGTTTTGACTAGAGTATCATCGCCTTTAGAATACGGGGTTGTTTTTATTAACGAAGCAGGCAAAGTGGAGCGTTTTTTGGAAAAACCAAGCTGGGGTGAGGTTTTTAGTGATACCGTTAATACCGGTATTTATATACTGGAACCTGAAATCTTAGCCATGATCCCAGAAGAAACTCAATTTGATTTTAGCAGGGATTTATTTCCCATGCTTCTTCAATCAGGTCGTGGCCTGTATGGTTATGTCAGTGAGGGCTATTGGTCAGACATAGGGAATATTGAGCAATATGTCCAATCCCATTGGGATCTTTTGATGAAGAAGGCAAAGGCATCGCTTCCCGGCAGAAAGCAGGCCGCAAGTGAGCAGGATATGTGGCTAGATGAAGGTGTTTTCATCCACCCTGATGCCACCCTAGAAGGGCCAGTAGTATTAGGGAAGCATTGTCGGGTGGAACGGGGGGCAACCATCGGCCCTTATGTTGTCTTAGGGGAGAATACAATAGTAGGCCAGCATAGCTCTATACGTCACTCTATTCTATGGCCCAATGTGCATGTAGGGGCTTCCGCTGAGATAAAAGGGGCAGTCATCTGCCAGCAGGCTACAGTCAAATCTAAAGCCCGGGTTTTCCAAGGGGCTGTCATTGGCCAAGGGAGTGTGCTAGGCATGTCTAGTACAGTGAGGCCCCGTGTAAAAATCTGGCCAAACAAGCAAGTAGACCGTTTAGCCACGGTGAGTGCCGATGTAGTTTGGACGGGAAGCTGCGCCCGGAGTCTATTTGGCAACGGGGGAATTACTGGCTTGGCAAACCTAGAATTGAGTCCCGAGTTCTCAGCCCGTATTGGGGCAAGTCTTGGCGCCTTGCATAATCCCAGTCAGACTGTGCTTGTAGCTGCCGATGGGTGGGGAGCTGCCCGTATGGTGAAAAGGGCCCTAACCGCGGGGCTCTTATCTAGCGGAGTCGACGTGGTGGATATTGGCTCTACTACATTGCCAGTTACAGGGTTTACCTCTGTTCTGACTAATTGCGTGGGGGCGGTATATGTGCGCCAGGGTCAGAAAATCCCAGACGAAGTGGAGATCCGCATTCTTGATGGGCAGGGTTTTCCCCTTGGCCGCAGTCAGGAACGGGCCCTGGATAATTATTTTGACAGAGGAGATTTTAGACGGGTACCCGGCAGTGTAGTGGGTAAGACACAGTTTGTTGCGGGAGCAAATCAAGCATACTTGAAGGCCCTTTCCGAGCAATATCGGGGGATGCCATCCCACATGCAAGCATCTACTGTAGTTATTGGCTACACGGCACCCTCCTTAAAATTTTTGCTACCTAATGTCCTAGCGGACGTGGGGTGTAAGATCATCGATCTAGGTTTTGATCAGCAGCCAGGAGCTACTCCCAACTTGGCCATGTATGAGCGGGAGGTTTACCTAGGCCTGATAGCCGATGAGGTAATTGCCAAGGAAGCTGCTTTTGGAGTGTTGGTGGATGGTAGCGGTGAATTAGCAATCTTAGTCGATAACAACGGTGAGCCCCTAGCAGCTGACTTATATTGGCCACTACTTACTTGGGCGGTAGCAGTCAGTGCCAAAGATTTTGGTGACACAATGGCGGTACCAGTTACAGCCTCCCATGCGGTAGACGAAGTAGCCGCCAAATTTCAGATGCCCATTGTCCGCACGCAAAACAACGCCCGAGCTGTTCTGCAGGCCACTGGAGGGTTACATGTAGCTGGGAGAGACGGGGAATTGCTCCACCCTGCCTTTGATGCGTTGGCATTTACCATCACTATACTGGGATTGGTAGGGAGAACAGGTAGGGATTTGGCCGAACTTGTAGCCGCATTGCCGCCAAAAGGCCGACGGCAACTTGATGTTGTTGTGCCATGGCAAGGGAAGGGAAAAGTTATGCATCATGTGTTGGCTAGCACCAAAGATGAACAACGGGATCTTATTGATGGTATCAAGGTCTATCATGAACAGGGCTGGGCTTTGGTATTACCCGATGGTGAAGCACCTTTAGTATCAGTATATACTGAGGCTTCAACTTACGATGAGGCAGATGGATTAGCTCAAATGTATTCAGATCAGATCGATGAAGCCCAGCTCATGTAGACGGGTGTCAATCACACGAAAGTATTATCCTGCACCATGGGCGTAGATGGCGAAATCTAACTCTGGGAAGATGTTGTTGTGGGATTCCAGTTCCTGTAGTTTTGCCTCATTGATCTGTTGCTTTGAGACCTCTTCGTGAAGAGCGATGAAGTTAACTAGGTGTGTCTTGGTGCGGGAAATTGCATATTCTACCATTGTGTCAGTCTTCATGATAAAGGCCCAATCACTGGCCTGAGCTAAGAGGAGTTCCCGGGCAGCTTGGTTTAGGGCCCTTCGCAATGTCCCGGTAGCATGTCGGTGTTTGCTCGCCATGTCGCCCATGCGGTCTGCCGCCTTATGTAGATGCCGATATATCCACGTATTGCTTCGATCTAGCCATACTTCATGATATCCACCACTACCCCAGCTCGACTCTGAGGGGATACCTATCTGCCCTTGGGGATATCGCTTTAGATACTCTCCTGGTGTAATCATTGCAAACACATTCTGGTCATAGGCAGTCTTGCGAAAGAGGTAATCTAGCCATTTCGGTCCTTCGTGCCACCAGTGGCCGAATAGCTCAGCGTCATAGGGTGCCACAACCAAGGGTGGTCTTGTCATTTGAGAGGCGAGGTGTCGAATCTGGAGCTCCCGATTAAACATGAAATTGCCCCCGTGTTCGGCTGCCCGTTCTCTGGCGATGTCGGGGTCATAGATCTCTTTGTGGCCAGTGGGGCCTGTGATACGATGGTATTTTATTCCAGTAAATCCCCTAATACCTTCAACTAGGTACGGCCGGATGTAATCATAGTCGAGATCAAAACCGATATCTCTATAGAAGTCCCTATAATAATAGTCTCCCGGATAGCCTTCTGTTGCACTCCAGACTTGTTTTGACGATTCCCAGTCACGACCGAAGGCAGCCACTTTAGCTGGTGTATAGATGGGGGCATATACGGAGGATAAAGGTTTTGGTTCGCCGTGGATTAGTCCATGGGAATCGGTTAGAAAATAGCGTATTCCGTATCTTGCCAAGATCTGTTCAATGCCCGGGACAAACCCACACTCCGGGAGCCAAAAACCCTCTGGGTCTCTGCCAAAATCCCTCTTGTATGTTGCTACACCAACAGCAATTTGGGCCTCAACTGCTTTGGGGTTGATACTAAGCAGTGGCAGATAACCATGGGTAGCTGCTGAGGCCAAGATCTCCAGTTTTCCGGTCCTAGCGATATGCCTAAAGGCATCTAGCAGGCGGCCATGATACTTTTCAAAGAGGTTTTGGGCTGCTTGGAAATGCTCTAGGTACATCAAGGCCACAGTTTGGAGCCGGGGCTGATGGCGGGTGCGCTTGACCTCCTTGGCGGCTAACTCTTGCAGGTCGTTAATGTGCTTTATGTAGCGCCTTTGAAGAAAATCATCAGCGAGCATGGAAGCTAGTGTTGGTGTAATTGACATGGCTAGGCGAAAATCCACCCCGTCATGTAACAGCCCTTCTAGCACCCAAATCAAGGGTATGTAGGTTTCTGTAATGGCTTCCATGAGCCATAGTTCTTCTAGGCACTTCGCTTTTTCCGGGTGACGAACATATGGCAAATGGGCATGCAAGACAATGGATAAATAGCCTAGTGGTTGGGGCAATTTGCTGCTCCTCTCGTAAGGGTGTTCTGTCACAGCAAAGACTCTGTGCCTGCCAATGTCAGGGGTCGGTCACTTTAAAGCCCTTTGCTCTAGCAAGGCTCTACGCTGCCAGTGCCAAGGGTTGCTACCAGTTAGTGGGGCTTGTACCGGGATCATCCAAAGGATGGGGAAGGTCTAATCCTGGGAACACAGTCCTACCACCAATGTCAGGTGCAGCAACCCTTCCCCTGGGTGTCTGCACAATGTTTGAGCTAGCAATCCGTCGAAAGTCCTCTGTTGGTGTGCGGACTCCGATATCGGCGCGAAATCGACCACCGATTTTACCGGTATTTACATGCCAATCTTCGCTAAAGGGTGGGATGCTGATGTCAAAGTGACCTAAGGGTATCTCGCTATCATCGGACATATGCAAGATGCGTAACATCAGCTGGCAATCGGTATCTTGCAGATCTACAGCGCAACTAGCCCACCCCGCCGCTGTGATCTCCCAGTAGGCGAATAGCCAAGCGGGATCTTTGGCCATTAGTACAATATAATCTTCTCCATAGCCGCGGGGCAATTCTCCCCAATGGGGCAGGGTGGGTGTTGTAGGTGAGTTTTCTAGGTTTTTCCACGCATTAATGGCGGGAGGGCTAAGTAGCTCCCCCTCGGCATCCAATTGGTTCACGACGGCACCTCCTGCCCACGGCCGGTAACCGGCGGGTGTGAATACCTTCTTAAGTATTTGTCTAGAGACAGGTATTTATGCGCAATCAGTTAGTAGCAGGAAATGTATACCATACTGGCGAAACCGAGGAAGGTGAAGGGGGTGTAGATATGCACAAAGATAGTATTACCATAGTCAATGGGCAATTAGTTACTCCATTTGAAGTTATGCCTGGTACGGTGGTCATCGAAGATGGGATCATCATCTATGCAGGACCCCATGACAAGGCACCTAAAAGAGGGCCCATCTGGGATGCCAAGGGTGCGTATGTGACTCCAGGCCTAATCGATATTCACGTCCACGGGGGTGGTGGCGGGGATGTGATGGATGGCACACTAGAATCTCTGGAGACTATGTCCAAGACATTTAGTAAATATGGCACGACTGCGTTTCTGCCGGCCACGGTTACTGCTAGCCACCTCGAGCTTTTGCAGTGCGTAGCTGCCGTGAAACAGGCGGCGGAGCATGGCACCGGCGGTGCCCAAGTAGTAGGGATACATCTAGAGGGGCCTTTTATCAACGACTCCAAAAAGGGTGCACAAAATCCTGAACATATTCGTACCGCTTCCTTGGATGAGTTGAAGGAGATCTGGCAAGAGGCAGGTTCTTTACTCAGGCTAGTCACACTAGCCCCAGAAACCGAAGGGGCACTAAAGGCTATACAGCTTCTGCGATCCTGGGGTGTGACGGTATCTATTGGTCATTCTGACGCATCCTATGAAAAGGTGATGGAAGCTCAGCGTTGGGGCGCTAGCCATATCTGTCATACATTTAACGGTATGCGGGGCCTACATCATCGGGATCCGGGGGTAGTGGGGGCCGCATTAACTTGTGATGATTTCTCCATAGAGCTGATTTGCGATGGCATTCATGTGCATCCAGCTGCCATGAAGCTGGCACTCAGGGCCAAAGGCGTCCATCAGCTGGTGTTGGTCACCGACACAATTCGGGCCATGGGCCTTGCCGAGGGGCGCTATGTATTTGGTGGCCTGGAGATAGAAGTGTCCGGGGGGGCGGCACGCCTCATGACGGGGGCACTAGCCGGTAGCACATTATCTATGGCTAAAGCAGTGCGGAATGCCATGAAATGGCTAGGTGTCTCCATCTGCGATGCTATCAGGATGGCTTCTCTAAATCCGGCTCGAACGATTAACCTTGAACATCGCAAAGGCAGCCTAGTTGTGGGCAAAGACGGAGATTTGGCTATATTCGATGGTGATATCAATACCATTGCCACTATTGTGGGCGGTCGGGTAGTTTACGAAGCATAGCATATGAGGTGAACGCTTTGCATATCAAGATTGCCAAGGATTACATGGAAATGAGTAAAGTAGCCGCGGATTTGGTGGAGTCGATCTTGCGCAAGCGCCCTGGGCTTGTTTTGGGTTTAGCCACAGGAAGCACTCCTTTGGGCTTGTACAAGGAGCTGGTACAAAGGCATAAGGCTGGCCTAGATTTCTCCAAGGTTACCACATTTAATCTAGACGAATATTATGGGCTTTCCCCTGATCATCCGGCCAGCTACCATTACTATATGGGAGAGCATCTGTTTGAGCATATCAATGTAGACCGGGCCCGTACCCATATTCCCAATGGAGCTAATGCCGATGCCGTCCAGGAGTGCAAGAACTATGAAGCGAAGATTAAGGCCGCGGGTGGAATTGATCTACAGATCTTAGGTATTGGCAATAACGGACATATAGGGTTCAATGAGCCAGGGGCACCCTTTGGTGGCACAGCTGGCTTAGTTGATCTTGCCGAGGAGACGATTGAAGCCAATGCTAGGTTTTTTGAGCGGCAAGAGGATGTACCAAGGCAAGCTCTCTCCATGGGCATCAAAAGTATCATGCAATGTGCCCAAATCGTACTTCTGGCTAATGGGGCAAATAAGGCCGATGCCATTGCCAAGGCAGTGGAGGGGCCAGTCACCGAAGCACTACCGGCATCAGTATTGCAGCTACATCCTAACTGCACTTTTATCATAGATGAAGCTGCCGCCCAAAAACTCACCGGTGTTTAGGAATGTAACTGCTCCATGAGCAAATCGTGAATAACCGCCGTGAGTTTGTCCGGGTCGTGTCTTACCAGATCTGTCATGCTAATCACCGGTGCCTCCACCGGCACAATGCCCAGAGCTGTGATTTCGGCTAGATCTGCTTCCACAGGCACGGCCCCTTTGGCTAGATACCGGTCTTGCAACTCCTTGGGTATGGGGACAGTGTTAACAATCGCGTAGTCAATGAGTCCAGGGCCGGCGTGATCGATAATAGCTTGTATATGCTGAGAAGCGGTATAGCCCTGTGTTTCGCCAGGCTGAGTCATTACGTTGCATATATATATTTTTGGTGCCGGTGAATTGGCTATGGCCTCTCGGATCTCTTTAACAAGCAGATTGGGCAGCACACTAGTGTATAAACTGCCGGGACCGAGGATAATGGCATCAGCCCCTTGGATGGCTCCAATGGCTTCTGGCACAGGGCGGCAATCCTCCGGTTCTATGAACACGCGGTGTATAGTCTTGTTGTTTTGGGGTATTAGGCTCTCACCGATGGTTATTGTGCCATCGTTATATTCTGCCCGCAGTGTGACAGAACTGAGGGTAGAAGGTAAAACTTGGCCTCGAACAGCTAGGACTTGACTTGACGCTCTGATTGCCTCTTCAAAGTCCCCAGTGATCTCTGTCATGGCGGCGATGAATAGGTTGCCAAAGCTGTGCCCTTGCAGACCATCACCCCAATTGAAGCGGTGTTGAAATAGCTGTTCCATCATGGGCTCTGTGTTAGCTAACGCAACTAGCGTATTCCGGATATCGCCGGGGGGGAGAATGCCTAACTCCGTTCGGATCCTGCCTGAACTGCCACCGTCATCGGCAACTGTCACAATGGCGGTGATGCGCTCTGTCTCGTTTTTTAGGCCCCGCAATAAGGTGGAAAGCCCGGTGCCACCACCAATTACTACCAGTGCGGGCTCCCTATCTAGCCCCCGCTTATGAAAGATTATCTCTGCCAAATCCTTGGGATCTGATGGTAGGATATCAATGACAAGGGAGCGGATTACTTGACGAAATCCCCAACTTGCAGCAAAAATCCCCAGAGCTATCAACGCGATACCCGCCTCTTTCATAAAGGGGGCTGGGCTTGGTTGCCTCCATTGTTTAAGGAAGTTGGCGATTCTGCGACCAAAGGCGGCTAATCCATCGGGACCGATTAATACCGCACAGCCAAAGGCGGCCAAGGCGGCTCCGATGATCATTAATACGATCCAGCGTTTTACCCGCATTCCAGGGTAAAGCCACTTAAAGGCCCTTTTCCAGATGCTATTTGGCTTGTTTTTGTAATCCTCGATGTTCCACATTCACAACAAACCCCTGATTTCTTATGAAGTCGGCTACGTAATTGGCCAGGGCTACAGAGCGGTGGCGACCTCCAGTACAGCCTATGGCGATCACGACCTCTTGTTTACCTTCCTTTATGTATTGAGGAAGTAAAAACTCTATTAACTCCAGATATTTGCCAAGGAATTTTTGGGTAATCGACCACTTGAGGACGTAATCCCGGACAGGAGCATCATTGCCCGTGAGCGGTGCTAAGGATTCTACCCAATACGGGTTAGGCAAAAACCGGACGTCTACGGCGAGGTCGGCATCTAGTGGCAGACCGTGTTTGTATCCGAAGGAAATCACCGATACAGCCATGGAAGGGTGATCACCGGTATCATCGAACCAGCGCACCATCTCATCCCTCAGCTCCCGGGGGCTAAGTAAACTAGTATCGACAATGCGGTGAGCTCGTCCCCTCAGCTCTTGTAGGCGCTTTCGCTCCTGCATGATACCTTCCAAAATGGTGCCTTCGGGGGCTAAGGGATGTCGCCGCCGACTCTCTTTGAAGCGGCGGACAAGGGCTTCGTCAGAGGCCTCAAGAAACAGAATGTCATATGAGAGTCCCGTTTCCTCCAAATCCTCCAGAACCTCAATCAGGTGGTCAAAGAAACCTCGGCCCCGGATATCGCAAACAAGGGCTACATGTTTGATCTTGCCCTCTGACTGAATGCAAAGCTCGGCAAATTTCGGGATGAGGGCTGGTGGCAAATTGTCTACGCAAAAGAAGCCTAGATCTTCAAGTATGCGCACAGTCTCTGTCTTTCCCGCCCCAGATAGACCCGTGATCAGTAGGAATTTAATGTTATGCAACGGCAGCATCCTTCCCTTCATTACACGTCGGTGTAGTTTTTCTCCGTTTAGATCCAAGTCTCCTGCCCTGTATTCATGTTGTGGATAGCGGTTAGGGGTATGCCTGCGGTTTTGGCTAGCTGTATACCTCGCTCCATATCTCCCACTCGGTGAGGTTGGTGGGCATCACTACCGATGACAAATCGAGCCCCGGCTTCAAAGGCAATTTTTACGTATGCAGGCTCCATGTGATCATGGTTGGTGTTGATTTCCATATATGTTGCCCTTTGTGCACATGCCTCAGCAATTGCTCTAGTGTCTATGTTCACATGTAGCCCTGGGTGGGTAAGAATATCTATGGGATTTTGATTCAAGGCGGCTATGATGGCTTGGGTGTTGATATGTCGCAAGGTATTGCCTACTTTTGGTAGGTAGCGTCCAAGGAGGTTACGTGCAAACACCATGCCAGACGGTAGGTCGCTAGGGCATACTAGCAGATGAAACCCCGCCAAAATAATGTCAAATTCGTGGAATCGGTCTAGGGGCACATCTAGACTGCCATCTATAGAGATGATATTGGCCTCAACTCCCATAAGTATCCGGATATCGGGGTATTTGCTTTGGCAAACTTCGATCTCTTGTCTAATGGTCCTAAACACTTCTAGATTTCGAGCGCCGACACCGAAGAGGTTCGCTGGCCCGTGATCAGTGATGGCGATTGCTTTTAAGCCCTTATCTAAGGCCGCCCTGACATTGTCTTCCACCGTGCCATGGCCATGACTATGTCTTGTGTGGGTATGGTAATCAGCGAAGATAGACAGCCCGATCACCCTCTTTCTTGGAATTGGTGAACTCGTATTACCCTGTCTTGGTCCACTGTGGGTCGCAGTACCACTGACTATCTTCGGTTAATATAATGCCCGACGGTATAGCTAATACATCTTTGGCCAATTTGGCTTTGTAGATTCGTGAAAGACAAGTACAGATAGGGGAGGTGATGCTTGGCTGGGCCAAGAAGTAGGCTCACCAAGGGCTTGAGAGAGGACAGGAAGAGGAGTTAGGCCCCCAAATAGCGAAGCCGGGGTCATATCTCGTCTTCCAATACAGTTGCTTGTTGAAGTGTGTGCCAAGTTGAGTCTATAGTACAAGTGACTCCAAAAAGGGGGGAAGTGGGGAAGGCCCACGTAGCCATGGGATTTTCTCGCGCCACCAGAGATGAACTAGCCAGGATCATGCCGGAGCGCAGATGCTGCCAGCTTGCAGAATTGGCGGGATTAGCCTATATGGATGGCACTTTAACTAGCCATGGATATGACGTTGTTGCTGGTCAAGCCGCCGCGGCTAGAAAGGTCTACTTACTCTTTAAGCAGCTGTATCAGCCTAGGATGGAGGTAAAGGTGCGGCATCGTGCTAGGTTTGGCAAGCAGCCGGTATATATTGTGGGGATTGGCCAGCAACGGAAGCTTGAGCGGATTACCAAAAGTTTAGCCGGGGTGGAAAGGCGCTATACTTTGGAGCGCTGGGGTAAAGCATGCTGCCGCAAGGCTTTCCTAAGAGGTGTGTATCTAGGTCGGGGTTCTGTCACTGAGCCTAGTAAAAATTACCATCTAGAGATTATCACTAACACTTTTAGCCAAGCCGCGCTCGTGCAAGGCTGTATAGAGACCTTTGGCTTATCTTGCGGAGTGGTGCAACGTAAGAATCGTGTCACACTGTATTTTAAGGATGCCGGTCAGATTGGGCAGTTTCTTGGTTTACTGGGTGCCCACACCTCTGTGCTCAGGCTTGAGAGTGTACGGGTCATGAAGGAGATGCGCAACCAAGCTAACCGATTAGTCAATTGTGAAACAGCCAATATGGACAAAACTCTAGAGGCCTCCCTGCGACAGGTGGAGAACATTCGGCTAATCCAGGAGAAGATGGGATTAGAATCGTTGCCACCAGATTTACAGGAGATCTCCCAGCTAAGGTTGGAGTACCCCTATGCTAGCCTTAAAGAGCTAGGAGAGCTTTTGGATGTGTCCCTGAGTAAGTCCGGTGTCAACCACCGTTTACGGAAGCTAGAAGCAATTGCCGATGAGTTACGGGAGGTAGATGGTCATTAGCAAAAGGGGAGACACTAATGCAGGGTTCCCGTCAACTACCCACGACTAAAGTCGTGGGCCCCTCGGCAAAACTCTCGTGGATATGCCCCTTCAGGTCTGCGGTGATTTTGGCCGGGGATTTTCTAGTAAATTCATCCTTGCTTGGAGGACTTCACCCATCTACCTAGAATATAATAGATGTAAGATTTCCCTTTTTTTTGTAGCTAGCGGGACAGAATGTGTTGTGGCGGGACAGCAACAGACCCCCCGCGGCAGCAAGAGGTAGCTATCGCTAGGTATTTGTGGTATTTGTGACGACCAGGGTACGAGTAGCAGATTCGTGGCAACATTAACAAATAGGTATGCCATGAATATGGGATACAGGAGGGCAGCGGGCCGGGCCCGCCTTCTATATGGTTAATCTAGAAGTTCTAAGAAAAATAGCTCCGGAAATCGCTGAACTGGTGGAAAAGCGTTACACCATTCTGCGAAATATCTACTTTGTTCAACCGGTGGGTCGTCGGGCTTTAGCTGCGAGGCTACGACTGCCAGAGCGAACAGTGCGGAACGAGGTTGAGCTTTTGAGGGAGCAGGGTTTGCTAGTTTCTAATCCTGCCGGTATGGAAGTAACAGTTGCTGGTGAGCGTATTCTTGGCGAACTAAAGGAATATGTCAGGGAGTTAAGGGGCTTATCTGATCTTGAACGCCGTCTATCCCGGCTTTTAGGTCTACAGCAGATGATTATCGTGCCTGGGGATTCCGATGAAGATGAGACAGTGAAGAAAGAGATGGCTAAGGCCACGGCGCGATACTTAAAAACCGTACTTCGAGATGGAGAAGTGTTGACAGTAACCGGGGGCACTACTCTAGCCGAAGTAGCTAGGAGTTTTCCAACCTCCGTTGAGAAGCGGGATGTAATGGTGGTACCTGCCCGTGGGGGCCTTGGTGAAGAGGTGGAGAAACAGGCCAACACCGTTGCCGCCAATATTGCCCAGCGGCTTGGTGGGGTGTATCGCCTCTTGCATGTTCCCGACGATGTAGGTGATGATGTAATCGCATCTTTGTGTAGCGATCCCAAGATTAGGGAGATGCTAGATCTGATCAAAGAGGCTGACATGGTTTTGCATGGAATTGGTTCCGCCAAGGAAATGGCAAAACGCCGAGGGCTAAGTGAAGATGATCTACAGCTCTTACGGGACAAGGAAGCTGTGGGAGAGGCTTTTGGGTATTATTTCAATATGCAGGGTGATATCGTATATTCCACTAGTAGCGTGGGGTTACGCATGGAGGATCTTACGAAAATCGATAAGGTTGTTGCCGTGGGGGGCGGACATAGTAAGGCTGAGGCCGCTTTGGCTGTTATGTCCAATCGTTATCAGCATGTTTGCATCACCGACGAAGGCGCCGCCCGGCTCATGCTGGCCCACCTAGAGGGGAGTGATGCCCGCCAGTAAGGGATTTTCGGACATCTAATGGGACGTTTTATGGTAGAATTTTGTGTCCCATTGATATAGGAGCCCCTTTGGAGCTCCATCCCCATGGGTTACTGAAGTGTTTAGCTAGAATCAAAGGAGGATGATGAAGTTGGCAGTTAAGGTTGCAATTAATGGCTTTGGTCGGATTGGGCGGCTTGTGCTTAGAGGGGCAGCTAATGATCCTGATGTAAAGATAGTTGCTATTAATGATTTGACTGATGCCCAGACCCTAGCCCACCTATTTAAGTATGACTCCGTCCATGGCATCTATCCCGGTGATGTGCGGTCAGAAGGCGATGAGCTTGTCGTAGACAATCACCGAATCAAGGTCTTTGCGGAGAGGGATCCGGCCAAATTGCCCTGGGGCGATTTAGGAGTAGAGTACGTTGTGGAGGCTACTGGCGTTTTCCGCACCAAGGAAAAGGCAATGCTCCATGTACAGGCAGGTGCCAAAAAGGTAGTGATTACCGCCCCTGCTAAGCAAGAAGATATTACCATCGTCATGGGCGTAAATCACGAAGACTATGATCCCAAAAACCATCACGTCGTATCTAATGCTTCATGTACAACCAATTGTCTAGCCCCGGTGGCCAAAGTTATTGACGATGAATTCGGCATCAAACGGGGTCTGATGACCACTATTCACGCCTATACTAACGATCAGCGTATTCTCGATCTACCCCATAGCGATCTCCGTAGGGCTCGGGCCGCGGCAGTCAGCATCATCCCCACAACTACAGGAGCAGCCGCTGCAGTAGGTCTTGTGCTACCACAGCTCAAGGGCAAACTAGATGGCTATGCTTTGCGAGTGCCCACTCCAGACGTGAGTATTGTCGATCTTGTATGTGAGCTAGATAAATCCACCACTACAGAAGGGCTCAATGCAGCTCTTAAGGCCGCCTCTGAGGGCTCCCTCAAGGGTATTTTGGGCTTTAGTGAAATTGAGTTAGTGTCTGTGGACTTTACTGGTGACTCTCGCTCATCCATTGTGGATGGTCCACTAACTAACGTCATGGATGGGAACTTGGCCAAGGTAGTTGCTTGGTATGACAACGAATGGGGTTACTCCATGAGGGTTATCGATGTTGTCAAGTATATGGCTTCCCGTGGCTAATAAGTAATAGGGGCTACCCCAACTAGCTTGTGACTAAGTTGGGGTGGCCTTCCACCGACAACTCCTAGGCAAAAGCCGTGGATTAGGGGGGTTTATATGAATAAGCTCACTGTTAAGGATATTGATGTTAAGGGTAAACGTGTTTTCGTGCGGGTGGATTTTAATGTCCCCATGGATGAAGCTGGTATCACAGATGATAAGCGGATTAGGGCCGCTTTACCTACAATTGAGTATCTCGCGGGGCAAGGTGCTAAGGTGATTTTGGCATCCCATTTCGGTCGCCCCAAGGGTAAGCCCGTTGATAAATACCGGATGGATCCAGTGGCCCAGAGATTGGCTGAACTGCTTGATCAAGAGATTACTAAAGTGGATGATTGCATAGGGCAGGAACCTGAAAAGGCGATTGGCCAGATGGAAAATGGTGATATCCTCCTGCTGGAAAATGTCCGCTTCTACCCTGGCGAAGAGGCCAATGACCCTGAATTTGCTAAGGCGTTAGCTTCTTTGGCAGACATTTATGTCAATGACGCCTTCGGAGCAGCCCATAGGGCCCACGCTTCTACAGCCGGTATCGCCCAGTATCTGCCAGCGGTAGCCGGTTTTCTACTGCAGAAGGAAATCGAGATTATGGGTAAGGCTCTCAATAATCCGGAGCATCCTTTTGTCGCAATCTTAGGTGGTGCCAAAGTAGCTGACAAGATAGGTGTAATCAGTAACCTGCTTGAGAAGGTGGACACACTGATTATCGGGGGCGGTATGGCCTATACTTTCCTAAAGGCCCAAGGTCATGAGATCGGTGACTCACTACTGGATGGTGAGAGTCTCCAACTGGCTCTAGATCTCATGGAAAATGCCCGTCGACGTGGCGTTAAATTCCTCTTACCAGTAGATGTCGTGATTGCTGACGAATTTGCTGCCGATGCCACCTATGAGACTGTAGATGCCACCCAGATGCGAGCAGGATGGATGGGGCTTGATATTGGTAGCCGCACAATCCAGCTATTTAGCGATGAAGTAAAGGGTGCAAAGACAGTAGTATGGAATGGTCCCATGGGTGTGTTTGAGATGCCCGCCTTTGCTAAGGGTACTACGGCCATTGCCCAAGTTATGGCTGATAGTAACGCTATTACCATTATTGGTGGTGGTGACTCGGCTGCGGCTGTGGAACAGGCTGGTTTGGCCCAGCAGATGACCCATGTATCTACTGGCGGGGGAGCATCTTTAGAATTTCTCGAAGGCAAAGCATTGCCAGGAGTCGAAGCTTTACAGGATAGATAATTGCCGGAGGCGATAATGTGAGAGTCCCGATCGTAGCAGGTAACTGGAAAATGCACAAATTACCCGATGAAGCCGTTGCTTTGTGTCAGGCCCTGATCCCTCGCCTCGGTGAGTTTCATAATCGGGAAGTAGTAGTATGTCCGCCTTTCACGGCCTTGGCCTCAGTTGCTAAGGCCCTAGAAGGAACGGGCGTAGCTCTAGGTGCGCAAAACGTTTTTCATGAGCCAAGTGGTGCATATACTGGTGAGATTGCTCCACCGATGCTTAAAGCATTGGGTGTCAAATACGTGATCCTGGGCCATTCGGAGCGGCGTCAGTATTTTGGGGAAACCGATGAGTTAGTCAACAAGAAGATCAAGGCTGCCTTAGAGCATGGCCTTAAACCTATCGTATGCGTTGGTGAAACACTGGAGCAAAGGGAAGCAGGTATCACAGAGTCCTTTGTTAAGGGCCAAGTAGAAGCAGCTTTTAGTGGGATTTTGGCCGATGATGCCAAACAGCTAGTGGTAGCTTATGAGCCAATTTGGGCCATCGGCACTGGCAAAACCGCCACTTCCCAGCAGGCTAATCAGGTGATTGCAGTTATTCGCAAGGCCTTGGAAAGCCTATACGATGGGGCTACTGCCGCGGCCATTCGCATTCAGTATGGTGGCAGTGTTAAAGCGGATAACATGGCGGAGCTAATGCAGCAGCCTGAGATCGATGGGGCCTTAGTTGGAGGGGCGAGCTTAGATGCTGAATCATTTGCCCGGATCGTAAGATATGATGATTAGTGTGAATAAGTCCGGTGCAAAGGAGGATTTTGCATGGCGAAGGCCAAACACCCTGTTTGTCTTCTAATTCTAGATGGGTTTGGTTGCAATGAAAACCAAGAGGGCAACGCAATTGCCCTGGCCAAAACCCCTTTTCTTGATAGTCTGAGGGCCAATTACCCCGAGGCAAAGCTCGCAGCTTCCGGGGAAGCAGTGGGACTTATGGATGGCCAAATGGGTGATTCTAATGTTGGGCACTTAAATATCGGTGCCGGTCGCATTGTTTACCAGGATGTTGCCCGTATTAGTAAGTCGGTGCGGGATGGTAGTTTTCACACCAATGAATGGTTAGTTAAGGCTATGACTACATGTCGGGATAAGGGCACAGCTTTGCATTTGATGGGTCTTTTATCACCTGGTGGTGTGCATAGCCATAGCTCTCATCTGTACGCGCTTTTAGAGATGGCTACTACCATGGGACTGAAGAAAGTCTATATACATGCTTTTCTCGATGGCAGGGATGTGCCTCCTTCTAGTGGGCTGGAATATATGAAGGATTTAGAGGGGGAGATTGCCCGCATAGGGGTCGGTCAGGTGGCTACTGTCTCCGGACGTTACTATGCCATGGATAGGGACCAGCGTTGGGATCGTACGGCAAAGGCCTACGATGCCTTGGTTATGGGGAAAGGGCGCATAGCTGATAGTGGCGTAGAGGCAGTGGAAGTGGCCTACGGGCAGGAAGAGACCGATGAATTTGTTATACCCACAGTTGTGCAAGGGGATGACAAAAGGCCGGTGGCAACCATTGCAGACGACGATTCGGTGATCTTCTTTAACTTCCGTGCTGATCGGGCCCGTCAGATTACTCGGGCTTTGACTGATAGGGATTTTACCGGGTTTGCTAGGCCTAAATGGCCCCTGGTGACTTTCATCGGCATGACCCGCTATGATGAGACCATTGCCGCGCCTTATGCA
This sequence comes from Bacillota bacterium, assembly GCA_012798955.1. Taxonomy (GTDB): domain Bacteria; phylum Bacillota; class Limnochordia; order DTU087; family DTU087; genus JAAZMF01. Next base: position 33,589 of record JAAZMF010000131.1, read on the forward strand.
TTTCCCCCCCAGGATTTGAAAAACACATTAGGTGCTGTGGTGGGTAACGCGGGGTGGAGACAACTACGTATTGCAGAAACTGAGAAATACGCCCACGTGACTTTCTTTTTCAATGGTGGTGACGAGCATAATTTCCCCGGTGAGGACCGTAAGCTCATCCCTTCACCAAAGGTGGCCACCTATGATTTAGAACCGGAGATGAGTGCTCCACAAGTAGCCGCCGAGGCAGTCGGGGCTATAGAGAGTGGGGAATATGATCTTATCGTGCTTAATTTTGCCAACTGTGATATGGTGGGACATACTGGCATCTTGTCCGCGGGTATTAAGGCGGTAGAGGCCGTTGATGACGCAGTCAGACAGGTAGTTACTACAATGCTTGATCAAAAAGGATATGTGGTTTTGACAGCCGATCATGGCAATGCTGAACAGATGGTTGATTATACCACCGGTGAGCCCCATACTGCCCATACGCTCAATCCTGTACCAGTCATGTTAATCACTGATCGGTCGGATTTGGGCCTTAAGGATGGGATTTTGGCTGATTTGGCCCCTACAGTGCTCGAGCTCTTAGAGCTAGAGCAGCCACCGGAGATGACGGGGCAATCACTCATCACCAAATAGCAAAGCCTTACATGATAGATCAAATACGGGAGGTAATGAATTTGTCAATTATCGAACACGTCCAGGCATTTGAAATACTTGATTCACGGGGCAATCCAACTGTGGAAGTGGAAGTCGTTTTGACTGATGGCTCTGTGGGTAAAGCAGCCGTACCCTCTGGAGCTTCCACGGGTGCCTATGAGGCAGTGGAGCTCAGAGATGGAGACAAAGATCGATACCTTGGTAAAGGTGTACTGAAAGCTGTTAACAATGTCAACGAGATCATCGCCCCAGAAGTTGTAGGCTACGACGCGATCGATCAGGTTGCCATCGACGAGCTCATGATTGATCTAGATGGAACCGCCAATAAGGGCAAGTTAGGAGCTAATGCCATTTTGGGGGTTTCCCTGGCGGTGGCCAAGGCCGCGGCAGCCTCCGTGAATTTGCCCTTATATCAGTATATTGGTGGCACCAATGGCAAAGAACTGCCAGTGCCAATGCTAAATATTCTAAACGGCGGAGAACATGCAGACAACAACGTTGATATCCAAGAGTTCATGATCATGCCCGTAGGCGCAGAATCCTTTGCCCAGGCACTGCAGATGGGTGCCGAGGTTTTTCATAGCCTAAGAGCCGTGCTTAGGGCCCAAGGTATGAATACTGCCGTGGGTGATGAGGGCGGATTTGCTCCTAATCTAGCCTCCAATGAGCAGGCCCTTGCCGTGATTATCGAAGCTATTGAAAAGGCCGGGTATCGCCCAGGAGAAGATGTAGGTTTGGCCCTTGACGTAGCTGCCACTGAGATGTTTAAGGGTGGCAAATATGTATTCGCCGGTGAGGGTGTAGAGCGCACCACAGCTGAGATGATCGACTTTTACGCGGCGCTTCTGGACAAGTATCCCATCTTTTCCATTGAAGACGGACTCAGTGAAGACGAATGGGAAGGATGGTTCGATCTTACCAAGCGATTGGGCAAACGGGTACAGCTAGTTGGTGATGACCTTTTTGTAACCAACACTGAGCGACTAAGCAAAGGTATTGATATGGGAGTAGGCAACTCCATCTTGATTAAGGTTAACCAGATCGGTACACTAACAGAGACCCTAGACGCCATTGAGATGGCGAAGCGGGCCGGCTATACTGCTGTGATATCCCATCGCTCTGGAGAAACTGAGGATACCACCATTGCCGATATTGCTGTGGCCACCAATGCTGGTCAGATCAAGACCGGTGCTCCTTCCCGTACTGATCGCGTAGCTAAGTACAACCGGTTACTCCGTATTGAGGCTGGGCTCGGCGATTTTGCTATTTACCGTGGTAAGGGTACATTTTATAACCTAGATTTCTAGTAGTATAGCAAAGTAATCTTTGGGGGGAAGGGGTTAATGGTTGTCACCTTCCCCCTAGGTATGTTAAAATAGGGTGAATGCGTGGTAGCAGCGGAGGGGGTGGAACGATTGGTGACGGCTCTTATGGTAATTCAACTCATCATATCCATAGGTCTCATCGTAGCAGTGGTTCTGCAGGAGAGTAAAGGGGAGGGACTGGGATCTATTGGTGGTAGTGCCCAGATGTTTTTCGGCAATATCAAAGGCATTGATCGCACACTAGAGCAGGTAACAAAATACCTCGCCGTTGCTTTTATGGTAATGTCCCTGATTTTGACCTTTATTTAAGCCCATCTATGATGAAGTGGCATGTTTCGAAAGGTAGCGCAATCCTTTTAGATGACCCCTGGGCTTGCCAGTGCCTGTGGGGTTTTTGCCATGTATGGTAAGAAATTGGCTGCAATTGACAAGCCGTCAAAGCGGGGTCTATAATGATTTTGTGTGCTTGGCGGACCATAACGAAGGGGGAAACGGGGAATGCGACGTACAGACACTATTCGCTTGCTGCTCCTCGTGGTTATCGTCTTAGTGGCAGGTGTAGTTTTATATCGAATACCTATGAATTTAGGTCTCGACCTGCGGGGCGGTGTCCATGTGGTGATGCAGGCACAGGAAGGGCCGGATGTTAAGCTTTCAGAAGAGACTATGCAAAGGGCAGTAAGCGTAATCGAGCGCCGAGTCAATGGCATGGGTGTGTCTGAGCCAGTTATTCAACGCCAGGGGGCGAAAAGGGTCATCATACAGCTGCCAGGTGTATATGATCAGCAGGCGGCAATTGATACTATAGGTAAAACAGCTCAGTTGGAGATAAGAAATCCGTTGGGTGAGACGGTCTTAACCGGGGCCGATCTAATCGATGCGCAACTGTCCCGAGATCAATTCGGTCGACCTTCAGTGGCTGTTGAATTTAGTAAAGAGGGTACCAAGAAGTTCGCCCAGCTGACCACTGTTTATCAGGGACAAGCCATCCCCCACGTGCTAGATGGGCAGGTTTTGGTTAATCCCGTTGTAGAGGGTCCCATCACTGGGGGCAAAGGTCAGATTACTGGCCGATTCACCATGGAGGAAGCCAAGAATTTGGCGGTGCTCCTAAAGGCCGGTTCTTTGCCGGTTCCCATGGAGGTCATGGAGATTCGCAATGTAGGCCCGACCTTAGGACAGCAATCTATTGACCGTAGCTTGCGTGCGGGGATTGTAGGCATTATCTTGATTTTCCTTTATATGTTGGCCTACTATAAGCTACCAGGTCTCATGGCTAATATAGCATTGGTCATCTATGTGGTAATTGTTTTGGCGGCTATGACACTGCTTAGGGCCACATTAACCCTGCCGGGTATCGCCGGATTCATCCTATCCGTTGGTATGGCTGTTGATGCCAATGTCCTAATTTTTGAGAGAATGAAAGAGGAATACAGAGCCGGTAAGCATATACGGGCGGCTATTGCTGCCGGGTTTGATCGGGCATTTCGGGCAATCTTTGATGCCAATATTACGACTTTGCTTACTGCGGTAGTGCTATTTTATTATGGTAGTGGCCCTGTGAAAGGTTTTGCCGTGACATTGAGTTTGGGAATCTTGGCCAGTATGTTTACGGCCATTGTTGTCACTAGACTAATCCTTGGTCTCGCTGCGGATCGAAACCCCAGTGTTTTTGAGCGGTCTTTGGCAGTGAAGGGGGTGTCTCAATAATGGATTTTGTTGGAAAACGCAAGATTTCCTTTGGGATTTCTTTGGTGTTAGTAGTATTGTCGTTGATACTTCTGGTTGTTCCAGGCCTTAATTGGGGTGTGGATTTCACAGGTGGTACACTTATAGAGCGGGGATTTGAGCGTTCAGTCACCGCAGGAGAAATCCGTCAAGTATTGAGCTCACTGCCACTAGATGATCTTGATTTGACGAAGAGTGTGATTCAGCCCACGGAAAATAATCGCGCTGCCTTAATCCGGACCCAAGTCTTAACTAATGATCAGATCTTGGCTATAGATGAGGGCCTTGAGGCCCATTTTGGCCAAGTGCAGCCGTTGCGGACAGAGATGGTGGGACCGGTGGTCGGTGAGGAACTAGTTAAGCAGGCCCTTATGGCACTTTTGCTAGCTGCCCTAGGTATGCTGATCTATCTCTCCTTCCGTTTTGAGTATAGATTTGCTAGTATAGCGGTGTTAGCAGTCCTGCATGATGCCATAATAGTATTGGGGATGTTTGCTCTTTTGGCTAAGGAGATCAATAGCCCCTTTATCGCCTCTATTTTGACTGTTGTGGGCTACTCGGTGAATAACACCATCGTTATCTTTGATAAGATACGGGAGAACCTGCAGTTTCGCAAGGGAGAATCCTGGGGTGAGCTGGCCAATAGAAGCATTCAGGAGACCTTAACCAGATCGATTAATACTAGCTTGACAACCCTGCTTGCAGTCTTAGCCTTGTTTTTCTTTGGAGGAGCGACTATCCAGGACTTTATCTTAGCTCTTCTGTTAGGGGTTGTGGTGGGTACGTATTCTTCAGTGTTTGTGGCAGGACCACTTTGGGCCGCCTGGAAAGAGTGGGATGATAGACGCAAAGTAGTCAGTGCTCGGGCTTAGCTATCCGGGCCAAGCTAGATACGAGAGCCCCGGCCCTTGGCTGGGGCTTTGTGCTATAGCTTCATAGGTGAACGGAGGGGCGCTGTGGTATTGCGAGGAGTCAATCGCCGTTACCAGCATCTTAAACGATACAGGCAAATAGCGGAGACCTTGCTTAGGCACGGTTTCGGTTTCCTTCTGCAACAACTGGATCTATTGCATCTTTTGCCTTGGCGACGACGGTTCTTTAAATTGGAGCAAGTCGATGATTCAGCTTTGGGGCGGCGTCTGCGTCTAGTCCTAGAAGAGCTTGGCCCCACCTTTGTCAAGTTAGGCCAAATGCTCAGTACTAGGGGAGATATGATTAGCCACGATGTCTTAGTTGAGTTGCAGAAGCTTCAGGATGAAGTACCTGGCGTCGAGTTCGCCGTGATCAAAGAACAGGTTGAGCAGGAACTGGGACGCACCCTTGATGAGGTCTTTGACAGTTTTGAGGAATATCCTATGGCGGCAGCCTCCATCGGGCAGGTGCATAGAGCTGTGATCAACGGAGAGGCTGTAGTAGTCAAGGTTAGGCGACCAGGGATTCAGAGGACTATTGAGACTGATCTAGAGATTCTCCAGGGATTTGCCCGTCTAGTCCAGGAGCGCTACAGTATTGAAGTGTTTGACCCGGTTGAGCTCATCGATGAATTTGCCCGGGAGTTGCGCCGAGAGTTAGATTACACCATTGAGGCCCGAAATGCTAGCCGGTTCCGGGACAATTTGCTCTACGATGAACATATTCATGTTCCCAGGGTCTATTGGCCTTATACCACCCCGCGGGTATTGACTATGGAGCTAGTAATAGGCACTAAAGTCAATCAAGTGGATGTACTGCAGGCGAAAGGTATCGATGTTGGGGCCATAGCCAAGTGGGGGGCCCAGTCTTTTATGGAGCAAGTAATGGTCCATGGGTATTTTCACGGTGATCCCCATCCAGGTAACATTTTGATTGAAGAGGACGGGACCATCGCTTTTATTGACTTTGGCATCATGGGACGCTTGGACAAGACCACCATGGGAGAGCTCGCAGATCTATTTATTAGCATCACGAGGCAAGATATCCCAAGTATCATCGAAAGTCTGCGGGCTATTGCCGTTTTTAGTAGCAGGGTGAACTTGATGGAACTGGAAAGAGACCTCGATGATGTACTATTTCGCTACTATGGCAAGGCTTTAGTGGACTTAAGTATGAGCGCCGTCGTTGAGGATTTGCTCAGTGTTACCAGAAAGCACGGCATTGGCCTGCCTTCGGATTTCGCTCTTCTAGTCAAGTCGTTAATCCTAATTGAAGGGGTGGGGCGGAGCCTAGATGACACCTTCAATATATTCGAGATAGCGGAGCCCTTTGCTCGGGATCTGTTAAGGGAGCGTTATCAACCCCACCGGATTGCTAAGAAGGCGCTGGAATCAGGTTGGAGCTATAGCCAGATGCTAATGCAATTGCCCTCTAAGCTAGATACTACTTTAGATCTAGTGAATCAAGACCGATTACAGGTCATATTTCGCCACAAGGGTCTTGAGGAGCTGATGGTTCGCTTAGATATTGCCAGTAATCGTCTTTCCTTTGCCTTGATTGTGGCTGCCCTTGTGATTGGTTCATCTTTTATGGTGCAAAGCAACAAAGGTCCCGCCTTGTTTGGCCTACCGGCCCTTGGGGTAGCTGGTTTCTTGGTGGCGGCATTTTTCGGTATTTGGCTGATTATCTCCATTGTGCGTTCAGGACGCATTTAGGATGAATTGACTTTGCCTTAGACGTTGCATGTCCATGGGGGATATCCATGGTTTCCCAGGCATGAAAAGGAGACGAGGGGCCAAAAAGAGAATTACTTGGTATGACTTGGAATTACTTGGTATGATCTGGTATGACTTGGAAGGTTGTGGGAGAGGGCGGTGCTATAGGTGGTACTATATTTGGTCCTAGCACTGGTTTTTGCAGTTTTTGTGGCGTTGTTTGCTGTGCAGAACGCCGGTCAGATCACAATTAGCTTCCTTACTTGGCACTGGGATACCTCGGTGGCTGTTGTGATTTTGGGGGCAGCCGCGTTTGGCGCTCTGTTTGGCGCGTTGATGGCTTCTGTACGGGAAGTGCAGTTCAAGCTGAAGATGCGGGGTCTGCAAACCGAGATCAGACGCCTGGAGGCGCGGGTGGAAGAGGAGGAAGCGGAAAACACTAGGCTTGAGGCACTCGTTACTGAGAGAGGGGCAGAGGGTAACTAGGTAGAACATATGTCTAGAGGTGAATGTTCCATGCGAAATGGTAATGCTACCTGGTTACTGAGGACTAGTGATCCCTTGAAGGAGACTGCTTTAGTTGACGCACTAGGTATCTCTAGTACTGTTGCCCGGATATTGGTGGGTCGGGGGATAGATACTCCTCGGTTGGCTACAGAGTTTTTTGATCTGCGGTGGGATGCTTTGCCCTCCCCGTGGATGTTAGCTGATATGCGGCCTGCTATAGAGCGTTTGGCCAAGGCCATTAAGGAAGGGGAACTAGTTACCATTTACGGAGATTATGATGTGGATGGTATGACTGCTACTGCCCTTCTGGTGAGGGTGATTCTGGCCTTAGGGGGGCAGGCAGATTATTATATTCCCCGTAGAGCTGATGAAGGCTATGGTCTTCATCAAGAAGCATTAGCGGAGATCCTGCCCCATAGCTCCCTTGTAGTCACGGTGGATTGCGGGATAACTGCCATAGACGAAGCCATGTTTGCCAAAGAGTCTGGTCTGGACTTAATCATCACAGACCACCACCAGCCCTGTGGCGAATTGCCGTCGGCTCTAGCTGTGATTAACCCCAACCGGAGTGATTGTCCATACCCGTATAAGGAGCTGGCTGGGGTGGGAGTGGCTTTGAAGTTGGCCCACGCTTTAGCCTTGTCCATGCTTGGATCCGCCGAGAACGCCGATGCTTTGGTAGGCCGGCATCTTGACCTTGTGGCCTTAGGGACTGTGGCCGATGTAGTGCCCCTGAGGGGCGAGAATCGGATCTTGGTTCATTTGGGGTTAGAGGCATTTGCCAGGGAATCCGTGGGGCTTCAGGCCTTACTGAAGGTAGCAGGTTTAGATGATGGTCGAGATTTGTCTGCGACTAATCTGGCTTTTGGTTTAGCTCCTAGACTAAATGCTTTAGGGCGACTAGATGATGCAAGCACTGGTGTGAGATTGCTATTAAGTGAAGACCCAGACGAGGCCCGGGGGTTAGCCAAGATGTTAGATGAAGCTAATCAAGAGCGGCGGGCGATTGAGCGGGCTATCACCGAAGAAGCTATGGCACGGGTGGAAGCGGAGCTAGATATGGACGAGGAATGGGCCATCGTCTTGGCCTCACCTGATTGGCACCCGGGAGTTATTGGTATTGTAGCATCAAGATTAGTTGAGAAATATCACAGGCCTACTATACTGATTAGTCTTCAAGATGAGCTAGGCAAGGGCTCTGGGCGGAGTATTGAGGGATTTGACATGCATAAGGCCCTAGAAAGCTTGAGCCACTTGCTGGAGCGGTTCGGTGGGCATAAGATGGCGGCAGGGCTATCGATTAGGGCCCCTTTAGTGGAGGAGCTTCGTAAAGAGCTCAATCAGTTAGCTAGGATGCATTTACGGGAAGAAGATTTGGTGCCTAAGCTTTCGCTAGATGCCGATGTGGCACTTTGCGAGATTAACCATGCTCTCCTAGAGGAACTTCAAAGCTTGGCACCGTATGGCGCTGGTAATCCGGAACCTGTACTAATGGTCCAAGACGTGATCCTAGAACGAAGTTACCTTGTAGGAAAGGGACAGGATCACCTCAAACTTTTGGTGTCAGGGACCGATGTTGCCGGTGCTAGTAGTGATTCCTTTGAAGCTATCGGGTTTAGAATGGGTGACCAGTTGGATTTGGTTGAAGGAGCTAAGCGGGTGGACTTAGCATTTCGACCCAAGATAAATGAATGGAATGGCAGGGTTAGCATCGATCTTCAGCTAAGAGATGTACGTCTACCAAATAGGGAATTCGTACAGCAGTATCTATGCCGCTCCCTGGCAGACTATAAGGAGCTGGGAGTGGGGCAGGGTAGAATGATCTGGGAAAATGCCAAAGGCTGCCAAGGGCCCATAGCCGCCCCGGCACATGTCATTGACTGGCGGATGGCGGAAGACAGGACCAAGCAGTTGCGAAAGGTGTTGCAGAGCCCTGGTCCTACCCTTTTGTATGTGGCTTGGCCGAGCCATGTTTGGAGCTTAGCTGAGGAACTTACTGATCAAGGGCCCTTAAGAGGCCGGGTTGGGATTTTCTCGAACCAGTTAGTCGAGACCAATGGGGGTTTGCTGGAGGAACTACTCAGGCGAAGGGCACTAGATCTAGTGATCACCACAGAGCCTTTGGGTGAGGATTTGGCTTGTTATTTCCCGAAAATCGTATTATATCACTTACCATTGACCCCCAAGGAGTTTCGATATATGTGGAATCTTGCCCCACAGGAGATTTATCTCGCCTACAGACCGACGGATTTTGAGCTTGTCCGGCGGCTCTGGCCCAAACTATACCCGGGGTGGGATGAGCTTGCTAGATTGTACTTGTACCTAAGTCAAAGTGGTGCCTTAGATGTACCTATAGAGGTAAGTGGCAGGGTCTTGCAGGAGGCGAGGGTAGGTCTGGATTGGGTGGGTTTTTGCCGAGCTTCGCGGATTTTCCAGGAGCTTGATCTAGTGTCCATTGAGGGGTCTTCAAAGTGGCAAGAAGCCGGTTCTACCATGGTCAGGCTGTTACCGAGCCCCGAAAACAAGCTGGACTTGACTAGTTCCATAAGCTATAATGATTGTGTGAAATGCCGGGATAGTCTAGCACGATACGGTCAGTGGGCACTAGAGGTATCAGTGGCTCAGTTGAAGGGGCAGGGGGCCCGGGATAAGATGGTGTTATAGGGGCTAGTGATCGGGCTAGGTAGTAACAATAGCGCTGGATATTTATTCTGGAGGTGAATGTGGCGGGCAATCAGCTAATGTTGGCATGATTGCTCCCATTGCACTATGGACTTATATAGCAAAATTCGAATTGTATCGGATTTCCCCAAGCCGGGGGTCAGTTTCAAGGACATTACTACCTTGCTCAAAGATGGTGAAGCACTTCGCTATGTGGTGGATCAGATGGCTCGGCGATTTGCTGATAGTAACGTGGATGTGATTTTGGGGGTTGAATCCCGAGGGTTTCTCTTTGGCGCGCCCCTGGCGTACAAAATGGGGACCGGGTTTGTCCTAGTACGAAAGCCCGGCAAGTTGCCATCTAACATCCTAAGGGCCTCCTATGAACTAGAATATGGCTCCGATTCCCTAGAGATCCACGAAGATGCCATTGAGCCTGGGCAGCGGGTTCTATTAGTGGATGACTTGCTAGCTACCGGAGGTACTATGGCCGCTGCGGCCAAACTAGTTAACGATCTCAAAGGAGAGATTGCTGGTTTTGCCTTTGTCGTGGAGCTAACCTATCTAAACGGTAGGGATAAGCTTGGCGACTACGATATTATGAGTATGTTACGTTACGATTCGTAAGATTGATTAGTTTCCATTAGGGGATAAACACTCTTTTCCGTTGGTATATCGGGAAAGAGTGTTATGCCATGGGGCGGAGGGTAGACCATGCATATTGACAAGTTGCTGGAACGCGTGCTGTACTATAATCCCCATGCTGACCTGCAGCTCATCGAGGCGGCCTACACCTTTGCTGAAAGGGCACATGAAGGTCAGTACCGGGATTCGGGAGAGGTCTTTTTCCAGCACCCCTATGAAGTCGCCATGATTTTGGCAGAGTTTGAGTATGATGCCGTTACCATCGCCGCGGGGCTCTTACATGATGTCTTGGAGGATACAGAGGTCACCCGGGAGGAACTCACCGGCCAATTCGGCGAAGAGATCGTTCTTTTAGTAGATGGGGTGACTAAGCTTTCTCGCATACCTTTTCAGACCCGGGAGGAACACCAAGCCCAAAGCCTGCGGAAGATGTTTTTGGCTATGGCAGAGGATCTACGGGTAGTCGTGATCAAACTTGCCGATCGCTTGCACAATATGAGAACTCTTAGGCATCTGCCTGAGGATAGGCAAATTCGCTTGGCAAGGGAGACTCTAGAGATCTATGCCCCCTTAGCCCATCGCCTGGGTATGTGGGGAGTCAAATGGGAAATGGAGGATCTGTCTTTCCGTTTTCTCGAACCCGAGGCGTACTATGATGTGGTCAATAAAATGGCAAAGCAGCGTAAGGAAAGGGAAGGCGAGTTAGAGACAGTCATAGACACCATCAAAGAAGCATTAGGCGAAGTTGGGGTTACTGGAGAGGTTGCCGGCCGCTCTAAGCATTTTTACAGTATCTATCAGAAGATGCAAAGGCAAACCAAATCCTTTGATGAGATATATGATCTGATGGCGGTACGAGTCGTAGTAGACACCGTAAAGGATTGCTACGGAGTCCTCGGTATCGTGCATACTCTTTGGAAGCCGGTGCCTGGGCGGTTTAAAGACTATATTGCCATGCCCAAATCTAATATGTATCAATCACTCCATACTACCGTCATCGGGCCGGAAGGTGATCCCTTCGAGATTCAGATTCGTACCTGGGAGATGCATCGCATAGCTGAAAAGGGCATTGCGGCCCATTGGCTCTATAAGGAAGGACAGCAGCGGGGCGCTGTTGAGTTTGAGGAGAAAATGGCTTGGCTACGTCAAGTGATGGATTGGCTCAGGGAGATGAAGGATCCGGAGGAGTTTATGACGACACTCCGGATTGATCTTTTTGAGGATGAAGTATTCGTGTTTACGCCTAAGGGAGATGTCAAGAATCTACCGGCAGGCTCCACACCGGTGGACTTCGCCTTTAGCGTGCATACCGATGTGGGCCTGCATTGTACGGGAGCTAAAGTCAATGGTCGCATAGTCCCCTTGGATTATCAGCTAAATAATGGTGAGTTTGTGCAGATCCTTACATCTAAAACACCCTCCCCTAGCAGGGACTGGCTGAATTTCGTCAAGACATCAAAGGCGAGAAGTAAGATCCGGGCTTGGCTCAAAGAGCAGCAACGGGAGGGCAATGTTGATAAAGGCCATGATCTTTTGGTAAAGGAATGTCGCAAGCTTGGTTTGGAGCCGGGGGAGGTTCTAAAAGCCGATGAATTGTTGGAGTTGGCTAAGCGATATGGCCTTGGATCTAGGGAGGATTTATTGGCGTCTGTAGGCCACGGGAAAATTCTACCTCGACAGGTGGTCACCAAACTAGCAGACCATGAAGAGCAGCCCCAGATTAATCAGCAGACTAAGGCTCCGACACTAGCACCGAGGAGAAGCCGAGTTCCTGCGGGTATTAGCGTCAAGGGTATGGATAATCTGTTGATGAGGATCTCCAAATGCTGTAACCCAGTGCCCGGAGACGAAATCGTAGGCTATATTACCAGGGGAAGGGGCGTGTCCATCCACCGGACCGATTGTCCGAATGTCGCGGCTTTAGCCCAAGAACCTGAGCGCCGCATTGATGTGCAATGGAATGCCGCAGAGGATTCCTCTTATCCGGTAGAGCTTGCGATAGAGGCCATTGATCGGGTGAATCTGCTCACTTCAATTATGAATACGATTTCCGAAACAAAGACCCATATTGAAGCGGTCAATGCCCGTGCCATTGATCATAAAGTGGCACTGATTAACCTGGTTGTAAATATCCGAGATGTGGAGCACATGCATGATATCATGCGCCGCCTCAAACGGGTGGAAGGTGTAGTGAAAGTGACACGGGCACGTCCCACCTAGTTTGAAGCTAGGCGGGGGGAACATGTAGATAAGGTCTGAGTGTCAATGGAGAGTAAATATGTGAGGATGTATGATGTATGCGAGCTTTAGTACAGAGGGTTCAACGTGGACAAGTTGAAGTGGAAGGGCAAGTTGTTGGTAGCATTGGATCCGGCTTGGTGATTTTCCTAGGTGTGGCGGCAGATGATACGGAGTGGGATGCCCTATGGTTGGCTAATAAGGTGGGGAATCTGCGGATTTTCGATGATGGAAATGGCCGTATGAATTTATCACTCTTGGACACTGAAGGTGAAGCCTTGGTGATTTCGCAGTTCACGCTATATGGCCAATGCCGTAAGGGTCGGCGTCCTAGTTTTGATGGTGCAGCGCAACCGGCTGTAGCCGAGGCTTTGTATTTGCGCTTCGCCCACCACCTAGAAGCATTGGGTATACCGGTAGCGACTGGCCAGTTTCAAGCCTTCATGTCGGTTTCCTTAGTGAATAGTGGGCCAGTTACGCTGTTGGTAGAGTCGGAAGAGGCCCGTCCAAGTCCATCAGGGAATTGATAACGGTGAGTCCAACAATGGTGAACAGGAGTTTTATTATGGAGATTACAGTGATGGCAGTGATGGCAGTGGGGGCCAATGGTGCCAATTGCTATATAGTCGGCAGGGACCAACAGGGGATCGTGATTGATCCCGGCTCTGAAGGTGAGCGGATCTTGAAGCTTGTAGATGAACGAGGGCTACAGATAAAGGCAATTATCAATACCCATGGCCACTTCGATCATATTGGGGCCAATGACATATTAAGGGCTACCACCGGTGCCCCTTTGTATATCCATGAGCAGGATGCACCAATGTTAACTGATGCAAACAAGAACCTAGCCACTTGGGCTGGCATGGGTGAAGTGATTAGCCCTCCTGCAGACAATCTGCTCCACGGTGGTGAAGTCCTGGATTTTGGGGGGCTCAAGTTACAGATCCTGCACACCCCTGGCCACACCCCGGGTTGTATTTGTATACAGATCGGTGACACACTATTTACCGGTGATACACTGTTTGCAGGTTCTGTGGGTCGAGTGGATCTGCCCGGCTCGTCCCAGAGCGCCTTAGCTAATTCTTTGCACAACGTGATTTTGGCATTACCTAGTCACATGGCGATTTATCCAGGTCATGGTCCCTCTAGTACCTTACGGCACGAGAGGGAGCAGAACCCGTTTCTGCAAGCATAATGTCGTTTCTTGGACATCACAGGATCCCCCAGTCCTTTGGTTGACAGGGGGTAGGTGATGACATACAATGAATTTGGTCTTTTATTCTTTTTTGTGGGATAAATAGCGGGAGGGGATATGGTAAATGTTTAGACTGATGCGTGAGCGAATGAAAGTGATCGTCATCATAGTCGCTGTAGCTTTTGTTGCTACATTGCTCTACGCCGGAGGAGCTAGCTTTTTTGGCGGTGGCGGAGGTACGGCCAACGCGGCGTCAGTGGCTCTTGTCAATGGCAAAGAGATTTCCTATGTGGACTTTTACCAAGCGTATTACAGTATCGTGCGTCAACAGGAGATGTATGGTCAGCCCATTAAGGGCCAGATGATTAGCCAAGCGCAGTACTATGCCTTAGATCAATTGGTCAACCAGCAGCTGCTGATTCAGGCAGCTGATGATGCCAAGATTAAGGTAGATGAGGCCCTTGTCAATCAGCAGTTCGAAGAGATACAAAGCAATTTCCCTTCCAAGGCCATATTTGAGGAGGAGCTCAGGGGCTCCGGTCTGACTACCAAGGAGCTAAAGAATCTCTTGCGGACTAATCTCAAGATTGAGAAGCTACAAGAGCAGATCCTTGCAGATATCGAGGTCAATGAGGCCGATCTCAAGAATGCTTACGAAGAAGTCAATGCTCGGCATATCCTGATTAAGCCGGAGCAGGAAGGCGATGAGGCCCGAGATGCCGCTCTAGCTGAGGCCAAGCAGGTTATGCAGGAGATAGAAGAAGGCACAGATTTTGCCGTAGCTGCCGAAGCCTACTCCGCTGACACTGGTAGTAAGGCTAGTGGTGGTGAACTCGGTTGGTTTGGCCGTGGACGGATGGTAGAGCCCTTTGAAGAGGCAGCCTTTGCTGCTACAGTTGGTGAAATCGTGGGACCAGTTGAAAGTCAGTTTGGTTTCCATATCATCCAGGTGACTGACCGGAAAGAGGCCACCGGCCCCGAATTCGAAGCTGCCCGAGAGGAACTAGAGGGCAAGATTCGAATAAGTAAGGGTCAAGATCAATTGATGGACTGGTTTAGGGGATTAAGGGATGCCGCCCAAATCGAGATCAAAGACCCTGCTATGCAGGCCCACAAGTTGACACTTGAGGGTGCTTGGGCAGAAGCTGTGACCGCGTATCAGGCCGCGATTTTGGCCAATGAAGCAGATCCGTATTTGCATTCCGCTTTGGCCCATGTATATGAGCAGCAAGATGAACTGGATTTGGCCCTTGAACAATACGAGTTGGCAGCTGAAAAAGCCGGAACTGACGCAGAATTGTGGCTGGTTGTTGGTATGATGCACCAGGAGCGGGAAAATGGTGAAGTAGCGGTCAAAGCCTATCAGCAGGCTTCTGATGCCGATCCTATGAATTTACTCTTGCATTTGCAGCTAATGGACGCATATAGCAGACTAGGTGAAGATGAACTAGTCAAAGTGGAAGAGGGCAAGATTACTGCCATTCAGGAACTTTATCAGGAAAGACAAAAAGCAGCCGATGAGATGCAGCGGTTGGTAGAAGAAGGTCAGAAGTCCGGGGACGATTCTGATAAGGACACTGAAGAGACAGAATCGGAAGGGGCAGAGCCATCGGAGGATGCATCAGCGGAAGGTCTAGATGCAGCTGACGGTCATGATAATTCCCCTGAAGCAGTTGATGCCGACGAGATGGAGCCCGGCGAGTAACACTGACCAGAATCCGACCTGGCAGAGTGGCGGGTAACCGCCACTCTTACTTATAGCTAGTAATAGCATTTGAACAGGAATTCCCTATGGATAAGAGATGAACAGACAGACATGTCAAGAAGAGGATGTGTTGGACTTGTTAGCAAAAACCCCCCGTGGCACAACAGATATCCTGCCAAGTGCCAGCCTCCTATGGCAATACATTGAAGGACAGTTGGCGGAGATTTTCCGGCTGTTCGGCTATAAGGAAATCCGTACCCCCATTTTCGAAGAAACAGAACTATTTGAACGGGGAATCGGGGAGGCAACCGACATTGTCGAAAAGGAGATGTATACTTTCGCTGATCGGGCCGGACGTAGCCTCACCCTAAGGCCGGAGGGCACAGCCCCGGTGGTAAGGGCGTATTTACAGCATAAGCTCTATGGTGAGCCACAGCCCATCAAGGTATACTATGTGGGGCCCATGTTTAGATATGAGCGACCCCAAGCTGGCCGCTCCCGTCAGTTTCATCAGTATGGCGCGGAAGCGTTAGGCACCCAGGATCCGGCAACCGATGCTGAGATGATTGCCATTCCTATGGAGTTGTACCGCAGGCTAGGCTTGGAGGAACTCCAGGTTGAGTTAAATAGTATCGGCTGTCCTCTATGCCGAGATGAATATCGCAAGTATCTAATAGAAGCATTAGGGCCTAAAGCAGATGAGCTTTGTGGCGATTGCCAAAGGCGGCTTTCCCGTAATCCCTTGCGTGTGCTAGACTGCAAAAGCGAATCCTGTAACGCAGTCAAGGTTGGGCTAAAATCTATCCATGATTTCCTCTGCCGCGAATGCCATGATCACTTTGAGCAGGTCAAGGCTTATCTTGATTTATTGCAGGTTCCCTATGCGATCAATCCCAAGCTAGTGAGGGGCTTTGATTATTACACCAAGACAGTGTTCGAGATCTTGTATCACGATCTAGGGGCTCAATCGGCAATCGCAGGTGGGGGTCGCTATGACGGGTTAGTTGAAGAGTGCGGTGGCCCAGCCACAGCTGCTGTCGGTTTTGCCGCCGGCATGGAGCGCTTGATCTTAACCTTGGAGGATAAGGGTTGGCGCCCACCAATTGCAGATTGCATTGATGTATTTGTGGCCGGGAGCAAAGAGGCGAGGACAACAGTAGTAGATACGGTTTTCCGGCTACGGGCCTTGGGGTGGTCTGCGGAAATGGATTACAGTGACCGAAGCTTGAGGGCACAGATGAAATCCGCTAATCGGTTGAATGCCACTTGGACAGTAATCATCGGTGAAGAGGAATTAGCTAACAGGCAGGCATTGGTGCGACATATGGCTGATGGGCAACAAGAAGCAGTGCCTTTCGATGCAATTCATGATTGGCTTCTACAGCAAATAGATAATAGCTGTCAGGGAGTAAAGGAGTGACATTGGCGTGAGTTTTCGGCGTACACACCATTGTGGACAATTACGGGCTGATCATATTGATCAAAAAGTTGTGGTCTGTGGTTGGGTCCACCGTCGACGAGATCATGGTGGAGTTATTTTTATAGATTTGCGGGATCGAGCGGGCCTTGTACAAGCAGTGTTCAATCCCGAATATCTTCCACCTGAGCAATTTGCTGAGGCTGAAAAACTGCGGAATGAATATGTGATACAGGTATCCGGCATAGTGAAGGGCCGTTTGCCGGGCATGGCTAACCCTAATCTGGCCACTGGGGCCATAGAGATTTATGCAGATAAATTGGTGGTTCTCAACGAAGCAAAAACACCGCCTTTTGCCATAGATGCCCGTAATGGTGTTGATGAAGCGTTACGCCTCAAATATCGCTATCTTGACTTGCGATGTCCCAACATGCAGGCGACTCTGGCGCTTCGCCATAGAGCCACGAAGTTAATGCGGGATTTCTTAGATAGCCGCGGTTTTTGGGAGATCGAGACACCCATGCTTACCAAGAGCACACCAGAGGGGGCAAGGGATTTTCTTGTTCCTAGCCGAGTTCAGCCCGGGGAGTTTTATGCTTTGCCACAGTCGCCCCAGCTTTTTAAGCAATTACTTATGATGGGCGGTATGGATAGGTATTTCCAAATTGCACGCTGTTTTCGGGACGAGGATTTACGGGCCGATCGGCAGCCGGAGTTTACACAACTTGATATGGAAATGGCCTTTGTGGATCGGGACGATATTCTGGATTTGATCGAAGACATGGTGACCTTTGTGTTTGAAGGGACAGTGGGTGCCAAGATTCAGTTACCTCTGCCACGGTTGTCCTATGCCGATGCCATGGCCCGCTATGGCTCCGATAAACCAGACACTCGCTTTGGGCTTGAGATTGTGGATGTGACCAAGGCCGTTCAAGATACTAGCTTTCGAGTATTTACTGAAACAGCTGCTCAAGGCGGGGCTATTCGGGGTATTAATGTCCCAGGGGCCGGAGAGAGCTTTGCCCGCCGGGAGATTGATGAACTAGGGGAGTTAGCTTCCTCCTATGGTGCCAAGGGGCTTCTATGGCTAATTGTCACTGATGATGGCGGTCGAGGTGGGATCACCAAGTTCTTTGACCCCCAGCAACTAGCTACATTGACATGCACCATGGGGGCTAATCCAGGCGATCTGTTGATCTTTGTCGCCGATGAACCTATGGTTTGTGCCGAAGTCCTGGGGCGACTTCGCCTATTTCTAGGAGATAAGCTTGGCCTGATCGATGAGAACGCGTGGAATCTTTTGTGGGTGGTGGATTGGCCACTCTTTGAATTCGACGAAGCTGAGGGGCGCTTCCAAGCGGCCCATCATCCATTCACTGCTCCTGTTATGGATGATCTGCATCTTCTGACTACGGAGCAAGGGAAAGTCCGTGCCCAGGCCTATGATCTTGTGCTCAATGGGGTGGAGTTAGGTGGCGGTAGCATTCGGATCCACCGCCGGGAGATCCAAGAGCAAATGTTTGTGGCCTTGGGGATGACACCACAGGAAGCAGAAGAACGCTTCGGATTCTTCCTAAATGCCTTTGATTATGGCACACCGCCCCATGGGGGTATAGCCTTCGGACTTGATCGCTGGATCATGCTTTTGGCCAAGACAGATTCTATACGGGATGTTATTGCTTTTCCCAAGACGGCCAGTGCTCAGGATCTGATGACAGGAGCCCCTTCACCGGCGATGGATGGGCAATTAAGGGAATTGCATATAGAGTTAACGCCTGAAGTGGCTAAGCGGTTCCAAAGCGAGGCATGAAGATGGCGCTAGGGATACAGCTAATGACGTGGGGCTTTTTGGCAGAACTGGTGGGAAATCCTAGCTTGCGTGCAATGCGGTTCTATGGTATTATGAGGTTGCGGCAAAACGCCGCTGTGAGCTGGACCTAAGGGCATCGCAGTTTGCTTGCCCTACCGTGTGCGTGGTCAACCTGGCTATGTTATGAGCCAACACCATAACATTGGGAGCCTAATCTCTGGTAGTGGCATGCATGCCTCTAGGTGAGGAAACATAAGACTATTAGGACGGCACCCACCTGCTTAGGCAGGTTCATTAACAGTCAGGAATAGCGGCATGGTGGGGATCTTTTGAGGCTAGGGTTTGCATCTGTCTGATTTGACGGATGGAAAGCCTAGCCTTTGTTTGTATGGGAAAGGCCGAGTGGTGTGCATGGTACATATGTTTGATCGAACAGAGCTCTTAGTTGGGTCATCGGGGCTTGAGATACTATCTCGGGCAAAAGTGGCGATCTTTGGTGTCGGTGGTGTGGGTTCCTTTGTGGCAGAAGCGCTAGCTCGCTCTGCCGTCGGTACCCTGGTTCTGGTTGACCACGATGAGATCGATGTGACAAATCTCAATCGGCAGATCCATGCCCTCCATAGCACCATTGGTTTGCCCAAAGTCCGGGTGATGGCAACGCGAATCAAGGATATTAACCCCACTTGTACGGTAGAAGTGCACCAGGAATTCTACACGCCGGAGAGGGAAGATGAATTTTCCCCTTGGGATTACGACTATGTGATTGATGCTATTGATTCGGTGGGATCTAAGGTCTGACTAATCATGGCATGCCTTCGGCGGAAAATACCCATCGTCTCCTCTAT
Source organism: Bacillota bacterium (assembly GCA_012798955.1). Lineage (GTDB taxonomy): Bacteria > Bacillota > Limnochordia > DTU087 > DTU087 > JAAZMF01. The sequence goes on from JAAZMF010000131.1 coordinate 52,934, forward strand.
GGGTGCCGCCAACAAGTTAGATCCCACCGGTTTTCAGGTTGTGGATATTTCCAAGACATACAACGATCCTTTGGCCCGAGTGATTCGCAAACGCCTTAGGGAGCAGGGAATTGACCGGGGGTTAAACGTGGTTTTCTCGCCCGAGCTACCTGTAGCACGCACAACGGAGCTCCAAGGACGGGTGCCGGGCAGTGTGGCCTTCGTACCACCTGTGGCAGGTCTTGTGATGGCAGGGTTTGTTGTTAAGGAGCTCTTGGCGGCTGAGCAAATCATCGGGGGCGACGATTCTAGCGGGGGAGGCTCATAGGATATGGACTTGTTTGAGTATGCCCATGAAGGAGAGAGTAGGAAACAGGCCCCACTAGCTGTGCGGATGCGGCCCCGTTGTCTAGATGAGTTTGAGGGGCAAGAGAAGATTTTAGGGGAAGGCAGTATGTTACGCCGGGCCATCTTAAAAGACCAACTTCAGTCACTTATCCTCTACGGTCCCCCAGGGACAGGGAAAACTGCCCTGGCAGCAATTGTCGCGAACATGACCCGCTCGTATTTTGTAACATTAAATGCTGTCATGGCTACAGTTAAGGATATCCGCACTGTTGTTGAAGAAGCAAAGGAACGGCGACGACTGTATGGTCAGGGCACGACCCTATTCCTCGATGAAATTCATCGCTTTAATCGGGCCCAACAGGATGCTCTCCTGCCATTTGTGGAAGATGGGCTCTTGGTGTTAATCGGAGCCACTACAGAAAACCCTTTTTTCACCATTAATCGGGCGTTATTATCCCGTTCCAGGGTGGTTCAACTTGAGCCATTGCCTGTGGAAAGCATCATGGGCATTCTAAGAAGGGCCCTTGAAGACGATGCCCGGGGTTTGGGAGGGCTCAAAGTAGTGGTTAGTGAAGAGGACTTGATGTTTCTAGCTGAAGCCGCCGGTGGTGATGCCAGGGTTGCCCTGAATGCGTTGGATTTGGCAGTACAGGTGGCAGATGTAGATGACGAGGGAAACCGCCCCATCGATCATGCTCTTTTGGCTGAAGCTATGCAGACCCGTTTGATGGGATATGATCGCTCTGGTGACGGCCACTATGATTTGGCCTCTTGTTTGATCAAAAGTATCAGAGGGTCAGATCCCCAGGCGGCGCTATATTGGCTAGCGAGGATGCTATTGGGAGGTGAGGATCTACGGTTCATCTCGAGGAGACTGGTGATCTCAGCCGTGGAAGATGTAGGCTTGGCCGATCCACAGGCCCTTGTAGTGGCTAATGCCGCCGCGGAAGCTGTAGAAAGAATAGGTTTGCCGGAAGCCCGCCTGATTTTTGCCCAGGCTGTTGTCTACTTAGCTACCGCACCAAAGAGTAATGCAGCCTGTGTGGGTATAAGTCGGGCCTGGGAGATGGCGGAACGAACTGGAACAGTGGAGGCCCCCATCCATCTGCGGGATTCCCACTATGCAGGAGCTGCCCAGTTAGGGCACGGGGTGGAATATAAGTATCCCCATGATTTCTCTGGACATTGGGTAGCTCAGCAGTATTTACCTGATGGAATCCAAGACGCCATTTTCTACGAGGCAACTGATCAAGGGTATGAGGCAAAGATAGCTAGATTGATGGCCGGGCGTACTTCGAATGCAAAAAACGAATAGGCGGATAAGCGGAACCAGGAGCAGTTCCCGTGTAAAATTAGGTGTTTTGCATATTGACACCCATGGGGGCTTGTGTTATTATGTGACTAGATTTCCTAGTGAAGCACTCGGGATTAGTTGAGGGGGGCAATCAGATTGCGTATTTCTACCAAGGGTGGGTATGGTATTCGAGCCATGTTCGAGTTGGCTATGGCCCATGGGCAGGGTCCTGTGCCTCTCAAAGTTGTTGCGGCTAAGCAGTCTATTTCCGAGAATTACTTAGAGCAGTTGATGGGCATGCTCCGCAAGGCGGGGCTTGTCAATGGTATCCGGGGTGCCCGGGGTGGGTATGAACTGGCCCTTGCACCTGAGGATATTCGAGTAGGAGATGTGATCCGTGCACTAGAGGGACCCATCTCCCCCATTAGTTGTGTCGATCAAAATGGGGCCTCTGATTGTGAACGCTTGGAGACATGTCCTACCAGAGGTCTGTGGAAAAAGCTTAGAGACAGTATGACAGAGGTATTGGACTCCACTACATTGGCTGATCTTTGTCAGGAGTCCATGAAGTAGTAGATCATGGCCGCCTCTTGGCCTAAATCGATGAGAATAGGAGGGATAGGCTTGAAAGAGCAGATATATTTAGATCACGCATCTACAACACCTATGCGTCGGGAAGTGCTAGAAGCGATGCTACCCTTCATGGCAGAACAGTATGGTAATCCGTCTAGCATATATCGGATGGGCAGGGAGGCCCGGGCGGCACTAGACCGTTCTCGGGATCAAGTGGCTGCCTTACTGGGCGCCGAGGCAAGGGAGATTGTTTTCACAGCCGGTGGTTCAGAAGCCGATAATTTGGCGATTAAGGGCGCGGCTTTTGCTAGACGCCGGCGAGGTAATCATATTATTGTATCGTCTATAGAGCACCCCGCCGTCCTTGACACCAGTAGACAGCTGGAAAAGCATGGCTTTGAGATCACCTATATACCGGTGGATGCCGAGGGGTTAGTGCATCCGGATGCTCTAGCTGCCGCCATTACACCTGAGACTATCTTGGTCAGTATCATGCATGCCAATAATGAGATTGGTACAATCCAGCCCATTGCTGAGATTAGTCGCCTGCTTAGGGAAAAGTCTATCCTCTTTCATACGGACGCTGTGCAAACCGTGGGCCATGTTCCCGTAAATGTGCAGGACCTTGGGGTGGATCTTTTGAGCCTTTCGGCCCACAAGTTCTATGGCCCTAAGGGCGTGGGCGCACTTTATGTGAAGCAGGGGGTAAGGCTGGAACCCCTAGTCAATGGAGGCGGACAAGAACGCCAGCGTCGGGCTGGCACCGAAAATGTAGCTGGTATCGTGGGCCTTGCCACGGCCCTAGGGATGGCGTTGTCGGAAATAGATAGTGTTGGTAGTCGTTTGCGCAACCTGCAAAATCGATTGATTGACGGGGTTATGGAGACCATACCCCACACACGGCTCAATGGCCATCGGACACGGCGCTTGCCAGGCAATGTGAGCTTCTGCTTTGAGTTTATTGAAGGCGAGTCCTTGCTCTTGAACTTGGACATGCTGGGTATCGCCGCTTCTAGTGGTTCAGCTTGTACATCTGGCTCTTTGGAACCTTCCCATGTGCTTTTGGCCTTGGGTCTCCCCCATGAGATTGCCCACGGGTCCTTAAGATTGACATTAGGGAGAGACACTCAAGAGGCCGAGATCGATAGGGTAATTGATGTCTTGCCAGGCATCGTAGATAAACTAAGGCAGATGTCACCACTATATGACGCAAAGGCTGTTAGTTACAGAAGCTAATCAGGGTGAAGTGGGAAGGGGAAATTCGGAATCATGTATAGCGAAAAAGTAATGGATCATTTTACTAACCCTCGGAATGTTGGAGAAATACTTGATGCCGATGGGGTGGGCGCTGAAGGTAACCCGGTCTGTGGAGATATCATGAAGCTATGGATCAAAGTTCGGGATAACCGCATAGTTGATGCTAGATTCAAGACATTTGGCTGTGGAGCAGCTATCGCGACAAGCAGTATGATTACGGAAATGGTGATTGGCAAGACTATTGATGAAGCCATGGAGATTAGTGATCAGGCTGTGGCAGATGCTCTAGATGGCCTACCTCCCATGAAGATGCACTGCTCCAATTTGGCGGCGGCGGCCCTAAGACGAGCCATCAATGATTATCAGTCTAGACAGGAGGGCGCTTGTCAGGACAATGGGTAACAGCGATAAGGTCACAGTGGTTGTGGCTATGAGCGGGGGCGTGGATAGCTCAGTTGCCGCGGCCCTGCTTAAGGAAGAGGGTTACACCGTTATTGGTTTGACAATGGAGATATGGCCTAGTGGCATGGAAGCCTCTGAGGGTGGTTGTTGCTCATTAGAAGCAGTGGAAGATGCCCGGCGAGTTGCGGCCAAGCTAGATATCCCATACTACGTTGTGAACCTGAGGGAGATCTTCGCTAAAGAGGTTATCGAACCTTTTACCGAAGCATATCTCCACGGGCGTACTCCCAATCCTTGTATCATGTGCAATAAACAGATTAAATTCGGTGCATTGTGGGAGAAGGCTCGGCAGTTAGATGCTCAATATGTGGCTACTGGGCACTATGCCCGTATAGAATCAGATGCTGTCTCCGGTAGATATCTGCTAAAACGGGGGCGGGATGTGACGAAGGATCAGACCTATGCTTTGTACAACATGACCCAGGAGCAACTGGCCCATACGCTTTTTCCCCTCGGAGAATTTGAGAAAGACAAGATCAGAGAAAAAGCGGGACAGCTGGGCTTAGGTGTGGCCGATAAACCTGATAGCCAGGAGATTTGCTTCGTGCCCAACGACGATTACCGGGCTTTTTTGCAGGAGGAGGCACCGGAAAGTCACCATCCTGGGGATATTGTGGATCTTGAGGGAAATCGCCTAGGCCGCCATATGGGCCTTGCATTTTACACAATTGGACAGCGTAAGGGGTTAGGCTTGTCGGCATCGGAGCCCTTGTATGTAGTGGGGCTTGATGTAGAGCGTAATCAAGTGGTTGTTGGTCCCAACGCTAGTGTCTACGCCCCCGGACTTAGGGCTACGGAAGTGAATTGGATTTCCATATCTAGGCTTACCGAGGAATTGACAGTGGAGGCGAAAATCCGGTACAACACAAGGCCGGTAACTGCCCGTATCAGGCCTCAAGGTGAGGATATATTGACTGTTTTTGATACCCCCCAACGGGCCATCACACCGGGGCAATCCGTTGTCTGGTATCAAGGAGATTTGGTCGTAGGCGGTGGAATTATTGAAGAGCCAATGTCTTCCTAGCAGGGCATTTGGTTCCTTTTATATCTGGAGCCTCCTTGGGGACATAATATAGTGGGAGCACAGTCTGCTAGCTAGGTAACCACTAAGGAGGCTATTTCATGAACTCACGTTTTACCAAAGGCATGCTCTACGGGGGCCTTGCGGGTGCAGCAATCGGCGCATATTGGATGCTCAAGACTGATCGATCCACGGAGAGAATGCTCCTTGAACGGGATCGGCAGATGCGTAGATCAGCTCGTCGCACAGCGGCAGCTGTCAGAGATGGTGCGCGGCACGTTGGTTCAGCGTGGCAGTCGGGCAAGGGTGCGATGAGGGCTGGCTGGCATGCTTGGAGAGATTGAACTAGTTGATGGTGATCAATAATGCACCGGCTGAGAAATATGTTGACCGGGGCCGGGATCCTCTTCGGCTTAGTTTTCTTGTATTGGGTGAGGGGGATTTTGGGCCCCTTTCTCTTAGGGGGTGCAATGGCGTATCTAGCCCACCCTATAGTGGTTAAGCTTGAAGAGCGCCAAGTGCCCCGGCAGATGGGTACTGTCCTGGTTTATCTGGCCTTTGCCACTATTATCGGCCTGATTGTTTATGCTTTTGGGCCTAGTCTTTTGATGGAGATCAACCAGATATTGGTAAGATTGCCTAATCAGACCGGCAAGCTGGAGAATATCACTAGGGATGCAGTAGGAGACATAAAGCGCTTGCCTTTGCCGGCTAACCTTCAAGAGATAGTCAATGATGCCATTCAACGTTCTGAACAGTTAGTTCAGGGGTTTGCTAGAAAATTGGTGGATTTTCTTGTGGATCTCTTCTCAAAGATTTTCTGGTTTTGGTTAGCTCCGGTAATCGCCTATTATCTCATTTTGGATTGGGACGAGTTCAGCGAGAAATGGCTTGAGATGATTCCAGCCTCCTACCGTCCGGCGGTTGTCCTATTATCTCAGGAGGTAGATGGGGTGCTTACTGGCTTTGTTTTAGGGCGCCTAATAGTCTCTGGCATTGTCGGTTTTCTAATAACCTTGGGGCTTATGGCTCTAGATGTGCAGTTTGCCACGTTTTTGGGTGTCTTGGCCGGTGTATTTGATCTGATTCCTTATCTGGGCCCTATAGTGGGAGCTGTGCCCGCCGTGATTTTCGCATTTTTGTCATCTCCTTGGAAGGCTCTTTGGGTTGTAGTCCTATTTTTTGTGGTGAACCAGCTAGAAGCAGTGGTACTAGCGCCTCGCATTGTGGGTGGAAGGGTAGGCTTGCATCCGGTTGTCACCATCTTCGCCCTCTTGGCCGGTGGGCATCTCTGGGGTATTGGTGGTGTGCTAGTAGCGGTTCCCATGGCAGCAACACTCCGTGTAATCCTGGTCTTTGTTGGCCGTGTGTTAAGGGTCTATAGTTGACAAAAGGCGACCTGTTGGATATGATCTAACTGCAAATAGTGGGCACAGAGCCAATTCTGGCAATTGTGTCCTCGCCATACTATTCGTCAAGTCTGCTTCGCTGGCAAGCGCAGGATATATAAGGGAGGGAGCGGGCGACTTTTTTTTGTCGAGTTATACTACCAGACAAAATCGCCCATGACATGAAGGTAATGAGTACACACGAACTACGGGAGAGTTTTCTGCAGTTTTTTCAAAGTAAGGGTCATAAGCGCTTGCCTAGTGCCTCGCTTGTTCCCCATGGTGATCCGAGCTTACTTTTGACCGGTGCCGGTATGGTGCCGTTTAAGCCGTATTTCCTCGGCAAGGAGACGCCACCTGCCAAACGCATAACTACATGCCAGCGCTGTTTGCGCACGGCAGATATTGAAAATGTGGGCCAAACAGACCGCCATGGTACTTTTTTTGAGATGTTGGGGAACTTCTCCTTTGGCGATTACTTCAAAAAGGAAGCTATCCGTTGGGCGTGGGAGTTTTCCACGGAATATTTGGGACTGCCGCCGGATCTGATTTGGGCTACCATCTATCTTGACGATGATGAGGCAATGCAGATTTGGCATGAGGATATTGGTGTACCCTTGGACCGTATTGTGCGGCTTGGTCGTGAAGACAATTTCTGGGAAATCGGGGTGGGACCTTGTGGTCCATGCTCCGAGCTTTATCTTGATCGGGGTCTAGAGTATGGCTGTGGTGGGACGGACTGCAAACCTGGTTGCGATTGTGAGCGCTACCTAGAATTTTGGAATCTGGTCTTTATTCAGTTCCATCAAGATGAAGCCGGCAATCTAACTCCCCTGGAGCAAAAGGGCATTGATACTGGCATGGGTCTTGATCGAACAGCTGCGATTTTGCAGGGCGTTGACAGTATTTTTGATACCGACGGGGTACGCCCAGTTATCGATGAGATTCGGCAATTGGCCGGGGTGGAGTATGGCAAAGGCGGACAAGATGATGTGGCGATACGGGTGATTGCTGATCATACCCGTAGTGTTGCATTTCTCATACTAGACGGTGTTTTGCCCAGCAATGAAGGCCGTGGATATGTGCTCCGGCGCCTTTTGCGCAGGGCAGTGCGCTATGGTCGCTTGCTTGGGATTAAAGATAGTTTCCTTCCCCAGGTTTCTACAAAGGTGATAGAGGCTATGCAGGGGGCATATCCTGAGCTTGTTGAGGCACAAGATTATATTCTCAAGGTAATTGGCCTTGAGGAGGAGCGTTTTCGGGATACATTAGAACAGGGGCTTAAGATATTGCAGGATCTAGTTGTTGAATTAACGGCAAGCAACCAGACCTGCCTATCTGGTAAGCATGCATTTCGCCTATACGACACCTATGGCTTTCCCTTGGAATTGACTATTGAAATCCTTAAGGAAAGCAACATGGATGTCGACAGGATTGGTTTTACCGAGATGATGGAAGAGCAGCGACAGCGTGCCCGAGCAGCCCGGGAGCAAACGGGCTATCTAGATGACAATGCCGGTGTGTATGTTGAGCTGCATAAGAAATATGTCACCGAGTTTGTCGGTTATGGCCAGCTGGAAGCGGAAACAGAGATTCTAGCGATTCTGGTAGACGGCGAAGTGGTAGAGCAAGCCACCCGGGGCCAAGGGGTAGAGATTATCGTGGCTCATACTCCGTTCTATGCAGCCAGCGGTGGGCAGGTGGCAGACGTTGGTACGATTACCGGTCCCCATGGGGCTATTGAGGTCACAGACGTGCTATCGCCTGCTAGTGATCTAGTCGTGCACAGAGGCCAAGTGACATCAGGTCACATGGAAGCAGGAGATGTGGTATTGGCCACTGTTTATCAGCGCAACCGTGAAGGCGCAGCATGTCACCATACAGCTACCCACCTATTACACAAGGCTCTTAAGCAGGTTATCGGTGAACATGTCAATCAGGCTGGTTCTTTGGTAGAGCCTGATCGATTGCGTTTCGATTTTACCCATTTTAGCGGCCTTACCCGGGAAGAGCTAGATCGCGTGGAAAAGCTAGTCAATGATGCCATTAGGGCCAATGCGTCTGTAGATACTGAATTGATGAGTTATGCCGAGGCTGAGGCCACTGGTGCCATCGCCCTATTTGATGAAAAATACCGTGATTTGGTGCGAGTGGTGAATATAGAAGGGTATAGTAAAGAGCTTTGTGGTGGAACCCATGTTGGAAGGACTGGGGAATTGGGGCTCTTTAAGATTGTAAATGAAACTGCTGTTGCCGCCGGGGTGCGACGCATTGAGGCCCTGACTGGCAAAGCAGCTGTAAAGCATGTGGCCAATCAGGAAGCAATGGTGCGGGAGGTTTGCGAACTCTTGCAGGTCCCACCTACCGGATTATTGGATCGAGTGGAAAGACTGCTTCAGGAGCAAAGAGAGCTAAATAGAGAGCTGGAAAGACTTAAGGGCAGATTAGCCGGTGCTCAAAGTGAAGAGTTACTGCAGGAAGCTATGGAGATAGGTGGTATCCCTGTTCTAGCCGCAGGCGTGGAGGGTTTAGATGCAGCGGCGCTCCGGACTCTCGGCGACCAACTGCGCAATAAACTGGGCAGTGGAGTGATCTTGCTGGGTTCTGTGACCGAGGGGAAGGTGTTGTTTGTCTCCATGGTTACTCCCGATATCGTGGCCAAGGGCGTTAAGGCTGGTGATATTATCAAGGTGGCAGCTAAGGCCACCGGCGGCGGGGGTGGAGGCCGAGCCGATATGGCCCAGGCAGGAGGGCGCGACCCTGAGAAACTCCAGCTGGCATTGGAATTGGCTAGAGGAAGTATCAAGGAGCAACTAGCTGTTGTCTAAGAGATAGAGAGGGCGCGGGGCACTTAGTGTCCCGCTTGCTTTTTGTGAAAAGAGCAGGAAGATCCTTCTTTGCCCAGAATATTCAAGATAGAGTTGATATACACGTGGGGGGGTGTTGGTATGCATGAAGCCCATGAACGGACGACTTTGTATAGACGGGGATATTTGCCTAGTCGAGCGGCCCGGGTTGTGGCTGAAGTCTATGCGGCCCTAGAGGAAAAGGGCTATGATCCCGTTGCCCAGTTTGTTGGCTATCTGATGTCAGGGGATCCGACCTACATTACATCCCACCGTGAAGCGCGGACATTGATCCGCACCATAGAGCGGGATGAATTGCTTTCGGAACTGGTCCGTGGCTATATACATGCCCAACGAGCCCATAACCGTACCGGATGATACAAGGGTCGAAAAGGGGGTGGCCTAACTGGGTTGGGACACAAAGCCAGTCTACCGCTTAGAGCCGGGAGACGACATACCACAGGTCATGTCTGCCTTGCGAGAAGCCTCGGAACCCATGGCGATTTTTGTCGATCACCCATTGGTCCCGGTTTTGAAAAATCCAGTGAATCTGGGACTTCTGCAGGACTATGCCCGGGAGGCCCAAAGACAGTTAGTTATTATTTCCCAAGATGCATTGGTGGAATCACTGGCCGAGGAGCTTGGTATAACGTGGTATGAGAGCGAAGCTAGTCTTGGGGCGGCTTTGGGGGTTTTGAAGGCAGATGACGTAACAGATTCTTCTGACCCTATCTTTGAACCCTTAGTTTCCACCAGTCTCAGGCGGCCCACTTTGCAGCGATGGTTAGTGTTAGCCATGGCTGTTTTGGCAGTAGGTCTGCTTTACTATACCTTAACACCCAAGGTAACGGTCTTAGTCACCCCCAAACTTTTGATTTACCAAGAGAGAATTGAGCTTTTAGGTGTGGGGCCTCATGCAACTAATGTGGATATGGGCAATTTGCCTGTATTGCCATTGCATGTAGTTAAGGCTGTACTAGAAACGGAGGCTACAGTTTCCACCACAGGTAGCCAAGTGATTGGCACTAATGCCGCCCAAGGGGTGGCGGTTTTTATCAATGAAGGCGATCAGGCAGTAACTGTCCCCCAGGGTACCCAGGTGCATACTGGCACGGGAGTAGTGTTTGTTACCCATGGTGCAGTGACGGTGCCGGGGCGTAGCACCGAGTATTTTCTCGATGTGGCGGCCGGGGTAAAAGCCGGGCAAAAGGAAGTCCAGATTATCGCCGTGGAAAAAGGCGAAGGTGGTAACGTGGCTGCAGGTAGAATACGGGAGTTTAGCGATGCTAAGCTTGCAGCTAGTCTGGTAGTGAGGAATCCTGAAGCCACTACTGGCGGGGCCAGTGTACAAAAGATGATTGTTACTGAGGATGACCTAAGGCAAGCGGAAGCTATCTGTCGGCGTCAAGCTCAGCTTAGGGCTGGGGAGATATTGCAGGGCAAAGCAGCTGAAGCAGGGAGTGTTTTGGTCCTTGAATCAGTTCGCCTAGAGGATGTCTCCCTAGAACCATCTATTGGCATAGGCTCAGAGGGACAAGCTGTCCAAGTTGTGGCCAGATTCGAGGCCCAAGGACAGAGCTTTCGTCGTAAGGATCTAGGTGAGGTTTTACAGCAGGAACTAGAGCGGAAGGTATCACCGGATTTGGCTCTATTTGAGCCAAGATTCGAGATTGAGCAGCTGGTGGCGGTACCCCAGGGCCAGACTATTGCCATAGAAGCAGACGTAAAAGTCCCTGTGTATAGACGCTTTGTGGCAAAGGATTTGGCGGGGCTTTTGGCGGGGCTGAGATTGCAGGATGTGGGGGAATTGGCCAAGGCTTTAGATGCGGAATCTATTTTGGTCCAGCCTAGCAAAATGGAGTATTTGCCTCGGTTTGCCCATTGGATCAAAGTTGAAGTAGGCATGCCGGAGGCGACGGTGGCTTCGACAGGACCGTAAGTTGCCTTGGGGCGCACACTGATGTTGTGGCCACAATGGGGATTTTGGGGACGGCGTGAAAGGGAGTAAAAGATTGGAATATAGGCGGCTTGGTGCCACAGATATCTGGGTTTCTAGGTTATGCTTTGGCGCCCTTACTATTAGCCCCTTGCAGCGAGATATGCCTGCAGCTGCGGGGGCTCAAGTGATTATGCGGGCTTTTGATCTAGGTGTGAATTTTATTGATACTAGTCAGTTCTACAGGGCCTATCCGCCCATAGCCAAAGCGTTACGGCAATACTCTGGACGGGATGATGTAGTGATTGCTAGCAAAAGCTATGCCTATGACACCCAAGGCATTGCCAATGCACTAGAGGAGGCACTACACGAGTTAGACAGGGGATGGATAGATATCTTTCTACTCCATGAGCAAGAATCTATGCTGACCATTCGGGGACATTGGGAAGCAGTGGAGTATCTTATTAGAGCTAAAGAGAGGGGTATTGTCCGGGCCATCGGGATTTCCACCCACCGAGTACAAGGGGTG
>JAAZMF010000132.1 GCA_012798955.1 Bacillota bacterium
CTTTCGAATTAGACCAACTCTATATCTTCCCATAGAATCTATTTTGCGCACCACCCCTTTCAAGCTAGCGGTATTGGACTTACCTAGTTTATTTGACATAAGCGGCTTGATTGGCCCTTTCCAGGCGCCGCCTTTGGTTGATAAGACCCTGCAATCGGTCCTTAGCCACCTTTTCACCTTGGCGAATTAGATCTAGGATCGATTCTCGCTCCGCCCGCAAAATAGCTAGCTCCTGGCCAGCAGGAGTAGACTCTGTATCCAGGGAGACTACTTCAGACAAAACTCTCCCTTGGTATGTATCTAGATACTTAGCACCCAGAAGCGCCGTGATAGTAGGCGCTATGTCCACTGTATCGACTATTTTGTCAACCCGTCCCGCCTTAAAACTAGGTGAGCTGACGATCAGGGGCACATGGCGCTCATCCATTGTGACACCACCATGGTTACCTAGATTTGGTGCGCCTTCACCATGCCAGCTATACCCAGGTTTTAGACACGCAACATATTCCGAATCTAGAGCACCATATCCTAGAAGTGCTAACTCCATGGGACTTAAGATGCACTCGATCTCTTCCCGCAAGGCCAAATCAGCTAGCATTTTATCCGGGGGATTATGGAGGGCCACAGCCCTCAAATTCGGGATAACGATTTGGCCATCCTCCATATATGGGATGAATACTTCATTGACTGACCTAGAGCTATCGGCATGACCGTGGTCACTTGCTATGATAAACACTGTCTCCTCCAGAAGCCCAAGCCTATCCACGGTAGCTGCTAGCCGGTGAAGTTCTTGGTCAATATGCTCCAGTGATAAAAGCGTATGCTTATTGCCGGGTCCATAAAGATGATTCAAAGAATCCGGCGCATAAAAAGTGACACTTAGCAAAGATGGCAGAAACCTTTCAAAAGTCCACCGGGCTAGCTCCCCACCGGCTTCAATGGAATGGCCAAAAAACTCCACTGATAGATAGCACATGGCACCTTTCATGGTGGAATCAGCAATACTGGCTGTGGACATTCCCGCTGGCCTTAAGGATTCGCTCACATATCCACGGAAATCTGCCCGACTGGTGGCCGGCACCCGCTCCCCATTTCGAAGAGTCCAAGGCAAACCATAGCCATGGGATTCAGGATAAGCTCCGGTATTCATAGTGGTATGGGCTGAACCGGTGATTGTGGGAAATGAAGTGCGGCACTTAGTAAACTCGGTGCCCCGAGATTTCAACCTAGTAATAAACGGGGTATTAGCCTTCGCCAGAACGTCATAGCTTGTCCCATCTAGGATAACTAGAATCACGTGACGGAAGGTTTGATGGGCAAAGTATGGTTTGACCTGCAAAGGCGCTATATCAGGTGCATCAAGGACTTGCTTGATCTTTACGGGAAATTGCTTCATGCTACGATCTGCTCCTTTATGTGGCGGGCTTCGGGATATATCGATCTGGCATAGTGAAATCTATGCCCAAAGCCTTTGCCGTCTTTAGGATAAGTGCGTTGATTACTAGCTCTTGCCCTGCCCTAATTGGTATAAATCTGTCTTGAATGGTCGCCTCCCTAGAGCGGGCAATCAAGGCAATATCGCAATGCTCTGCTAGGTGAGATAGGGCAGAGCCAGTGATACCAATGGTAAAGATATTACGCTGAGAGGCGATTGTCAGGGGTTTTTCCAGATAATGTCCGTTCCCAGAACGGGAGACCATAATCAAGACTTGTGATTCATCAATTGTATGACTCACACTTTGTAAATTGGCTTCTTCGGTGCAGACACCAGAATTGATCCCAAGGAGCCAGCATCGGTGGTTGGCCATCTCAACCAAAAATCCCGAATCACCTACACCATACCAAAAGAGCCGAGATGCCTCTTGGCAACGGGCTACTGCCTCATCTAGAGCAGTGTAATCCAATGTCTTGTATGTTTCCCGCACAGCTGCTAAGGTGGATTGATATAGCCACGCAGATACCATATCGCTTTCGGCACCTAGCCCCATGGGCTCTGTCACCCAGCGCTGCAATTCCTTAAGCCCAGAAAAGCCTAGCTCTTGAATGCAACGTAACACTGTAGAACGGGAGGAACAAGTCTCCCGGGCTATGGACTCCAAATCCTGGCTCATAACCTTAGAAGGATTATCCAATAGGTATTGGGCAACCCGCTTCTGGGTTCTAGTCAGGGAGCTATATTTGACTGATATACTTTCCTGCAAGCTGCTATGTAGCTCCACTTCCACTTTTTGATACTCCTTGTCTCAAAGTTAACTCTTTCACAACTTGTCTGAGTCTGTTTATGATACTTCTACATCAATATGGGAAACCCTGCTACGGTGAATAGATCATTCCGTTGCCGATTCCAGGTACCCTGAGGCAGTATCATCATATGGGGATTGTGGCTAGCAAAAACCCTCCTCCAATCAAATGGAGAAGGGTATGTTCCGGCATTTCCTATACATAGGCCAAACTACAGGCTTATTCAGCCAACACCACTCTCTTACCAGTTCGAGCGGATTCATAGATGGCCAGAACGAGCTCTACTGCCTTCATACCATCCCGCCCTGATACCAATGGCTCTGTGTCCTCTCGAATAGCCCTGATCATGTCAGAAATCTGCTGTTGGTGACCCCAGACATCCTCAATGAGCGGGCTTTTGGCACTGATTCCCTCTCGGGTTTCAATATCATGGGCACCCTGGGACGGCTCGTCTTCAAATTCCCACATGACCACATTTTCGCCGTCTATGATCACAGTCCCATTTTCGCCGAAAATCTCCAGCCGCTTATCAATACCATGCTTAACACTGGTGGTTGCCTGAACACTACCCATGGCACCACTTACGAATTCGATGGTGGCTGAAACTGTGTCTTCCACCTCAATATCATGGGTAAGGCTAGCCTTATCTGCAGACACCGCCTTGACGTCCCCCATGACCCAAAGCAATAAATCGACACTGTGGATGCCCTGATTCATCAAGGCTCCGCCACCGTCACCGGCCTTTGTGCCTCGCCAGCCGCCACCATCATAGTACTCTTGGGATCTAAAGCAAATGGTCTGTGAGTTACCCAAAATCATTTTCCCAAACAGGCCACGTTGTTCGGCCTCTTTGAGCTGCTTGAATGCAGGAGTGAACCTCAATTGGAACACCGTGCCGAGCTTGACACCGGCGGATTCGCACATCTCCACGATCTTTGCACAGCGCTCCACCGTGATGTCCAAGGGCTTTTCCACCAAGATGTTTACTTTACGACTAGATGCCGCTTCACAAATATCTAAGCGAGTGCCACTTGGGGTACAGACCGACACCAAATCGATCTCTTCTTCGTCAAACATCTTCCGGTAATCTGTATAATGCTTGCACCCAAATTCATTGGCTAGCTTGGCCGCCGACTCCTCAAAGACATCACACACTGCCACTAATTCTGCTTGATCAAGACCGGCAATAGCCCTAGCATGCACTCTACCGATTGCTCCACAACCTACAACTGCCATACGTGCCTTTTTGGTCATGCTTAAACCCCCAAAACGTTACGAAGATGAACTAGGCTACGTTCTGTCCCAGACTCAATCTCAGATACAAACTGATCCTGAGTGAAGATGCCTTCGGCGATTAGTACCCTAGGATCACCCATGCCCTCATACTCACAAAGCATTGCCCCATCGTATCCAGCTTCTACTAATATGTCCCTTACGATGCGTAAATCTAGTACACCCTCACCTAGGGGTACAAATTTGACTTCGTTATTATCTTCGAAAACAAAATCCTTCAAATGGACATTAGCTGCATACGGAGCTACTTGCCTGAAGTAGTCATATGCTTCGTTAAGGCTATGACCGGCCCAGCAGAAGTTACCAGTATCCATGGTAATTCGCAGGTTTGGTGAATTCACCGATTCTATGATCTTTACTAAAGTAGGCCCATCATTGACTACGGTACCGTGGTTTTCCAGGGCCATGATCACACCGTGTTTCTCAGCGATATGTGTGACCTGCCTAAACCCAGCGATAATATTGTCAACCATCTCTTCTTGGCCCATGCCTTCCTTGGCATTACCACCCATGACCCGCACGAACTTAACTCCCAAATCTGCGGCTAACTGGCAATACCACTCAAGACCCTCAGCCTGCTCCTTGAGTAAGTCGGCATCGGTAAGGGTAAAATCACTGTATCCCGCAACAGAAACAATGGATAGCCCCATATTTTTGACAGCATCCTTAATGGAAATGCGGCCATCATCGGACCAATCTAGAGTTTTATTGTGCACTCCATCGGCAGTGCTAATCTCAATAGTCTCTCCGCCTATTCCCTTAACAAAGCGGAGCATATCCAGAAAGTCCATGAAACCTAGGCTCAAACTAACAACTCCGGTCTTCATCTGCTTAAATGCATCCTTTCCATATGGCTTCGTGGGCTAGCTAGATAGGCCGATCCCGATTATCTAAATTGCTCTGCATCTTCCAAATCGATACCGATATCTATACCGCCCCGAGATATAGTTTTTGGACCAACTCACTATTTTGCAGCTCTTCTGCCGATGCCTCGAGCTTCACTTCTCCACCTTCGAGCACATACCCTCGATCAGAAATGGATAGGGCCATATTAGCGTTCTGCTCCACTAATAGAATAGAGCAACCCGCTTCGTTGACCTGCTGAATCACCTCGAAGGCCGTCTCAACAATAACAGGGGCTAGCCCCATGGACGGCTCATCTAGTACCATCAGTTTCGGATGGGACATCATCGCTCGGCCCAAAACTAGCATGGCCTGCTCCCCACCACTAAGTGTACCGGCGGCTTGGTTTCTTCGCTCCTCTAGGCGAGGGAACATTTCAAAGATATAATCTAGAGTGCTCTGGGCTTTCTCCTTATCTTTTCTGGTAACATATCCCCCGATTTCTAGATTCTCCTGAACGGTCATCTCGGGGAAAACCCTCCGCCCTTCAGGTACACAGGCTATACCTGAGCGAACGATTGCCGATGTTCGCCGGGTATGAATCGGGTCGCCTAGGAACTTGATCTCTCCCCCGGTAATTGGGAGTGTACCGGTAATGGCCTTTACCGTCGTTGTCTTGCCGGCGCCATTAGCCCCGATCAAACACACAATTTCTCCCTCGTTTACAGTAAGTGAAACACCAAAGAGAGCCTGAATCACCCCGTATGATGCAGAAACATCTTTAAGTTCAAGCAAAGCCATAGACACCTACTCCTTAATGCGCCAAATCCCATGCGCCAAAAATCACTCGCAGATCGATTTACGGATTTAGTTAAGCTCCCGTTTATAAGCAGAACCCAAGTAGGCTTCTATGACCTGGGTATTGGCTTGTATCTCTTCTGCATTGCCCTGAGCGATATTTCTCCCATAATTTAAGACAACAATCTTGTCGGCTGCAGTCATAACCACGGGCATTCTATGCTCAATAAAAACAACAGTAATACCCATGGCCTGAATCCTAAATATCAGATCGATAAGATCATTGATCTCCCCAGAAGACATGCCTGCCGCGGGCTCATCCAAAAGAAGCAGACAAGGATCAGTAGCTAGTGCCCTGGCAATCTCTAGCTGACGCCTTTGGCCATATGGTAAACTAGCCGCTGCCAAATGCTCTTTACCCTTAAGTCCCACCAACTCTAGGAGCTCGATACTCCTTGCTACATTGGCCGCGTTTTCTGTCCGGGCTGCCTTAGTGAGCAGAGAATAGGACATAAAAGATGCGTCACTACGGCAAAACCTCCCTGCCATCACATGATCCAATACCGAAAGTGTGTTAAATAGCCTTAGGTTCTGGAAGGTCCTAGTGATACCGAGCCTTGCCCTCTTGTGGCGAGGAACACCCTTTAGGCTAGTTCCCTTTAGTTTAATGTCACCGGAATCGGGCTCTAGTACACCGGTAATTAAGTTAATGGACGTGGTTTTACCCGAACCATTCGGTCCGATAATCGCGCATATCTCGCCGGGCTCCACACTAAAGGAGAGGTCATCTATAGCCTTGACTCCACCAAAGTTTTTATGGAGATTTGAGACTTCTAACATAGGCTGCATTATACCGCATCTCCTCTCTCCACCTGTCTAGCCTTACCAAACTTACTCCTTAGCCAATCAGACATGGTACCGAGAAGCACTACCAAACCACCTGGTTGATAAATCAAGGTGATAATAATCACGATGGCATACACTGTTAGATACTTCTCTCTCATGAAGCGCAGAATCTCAGTTAAGGTGGTGAGCAGGGTAGCACCAATTACTGAGCCTGGCACTGAACCAAGTCCCCCGATCACGAGCATACACATATAGAGGGAATTCTGCTGGGCGTTGTAGATATCAGGAGCAATAAATCCTTGAAAACTGGAGTATAGAGCACCTGCCACCCCCGCATAGACACCTGACAACAAGAACGCTAGGAGCTTTGCCCACATAGAGTTAATGCCAATGATCTCACCGGCAAGCTGATCATCTCTAACTACCTTGAATGCTCTTCCGAATCTGGAGTCCTCAATGATCACTGCCAAGACCGCTAGTATAACAGTAATGACAAAGCTGAAATAGTAGAATTGAATATCTGTGGAGATGACATTGCCAAGGATCACTGGGCGAGGTATATTGGCGATACCCCACACTCCATTAGTCAATGAGCTCCAGTTCTTCAACACGTCTGTTGTTACTACGATGAATCCAGTTGACATCAAAGCCAAGTAAAAGCCGCTAAGTTTTAGGGTTGGGAGTCCCAACACGAAGGCGAAGCCTGCAGTTACCAAGATCGCTCCCGGTAACGCTCCCCAAAATGTAAGACCTAGCCGCGTTGTGAGCAGAGCAGTTGCATAGGAACCGATGGCAAAGAACCCAACGGTGCCCAAAAACACCTGTCCGGCAAATCCCAAAATGAAGTTTAGCGCTATGACCAATATCACATTGATCAGCACTGTTACCAGGACAAACCGCTGATAGTTATTGTCAAACACAAGCGGTGCCACGGCCAAAAGTGCCAAAACTACGGCAAGGATAATGTTTCGTTGTCGATTAGCTATCACTTTCATGCTCACCTACAAACCGCCGTGCTCTTTTTTCTTACCAAACAGACCCTGAGGTCTAAAGAGCAGAAAGGCTATAATGAGAAGATAGACAATGCTGTCTTTGTACACAGAGGATACGTAACTAGCACCCATAATTTCCGAAACTCCCAACAAAATCCCGCCGGCAAAGGCACCAAGAATATTGGAGAATGCCCCAATAACACAGGCGCCAAACCCCTTAAACCCAATGCTTGCAAGGCCAGTTTCAATGGCGAATAGCGGCGCTACCATCAAGCCGGCAATACCACCTAGGATGGAGCTATAAGCGAAGGTGGCCGAGATGATAAAGTCGGACTCTATTCCCATGAGGCGTGCTGTATCTCTATCTTGAGCAACAGCCCGCATTACTTTGCCCAAGGTAGTCTTGCGGAAGAAAATGGCCTGCACAATTAGTAGTAGTATGGTTACCGTGATAATAAATACATTCTGGTAGGAGATAGATACTCCGCCGATCCTGAGAAGACCGTGACCAAAAGGCCCGGATGTGCCTCTAGGATATGGACCCCACACCATCATAGCTACGTTGCCAACTAACATCTCTAGCGCGACTAACCCCACAAGAATCGTCCTGATGTGGGCATCTTTTAACGGGCGGTAGAAAATCATTTCACAGATGACCCCAAATATGGCCATAGCCACTGCTAGTACGAAAAATGATGCAAAGAAAGGGAGTTTCATCGTATTTGTTAGAGTGACACCATATATGAACGCGCCCACCATTACAAAGCTACCCTGAGCCAAATTGACAAGTCCGATGGCATTGTAGATAAAGCTATATCCCAGAGCAATCAGACCATAGATGCATCCTAAAGCAATGCCGTTTAACAATTGCTGGATTAATGTACTCATCTAGTCGAGTCTTCCTTTCAACCTGCATAACACAGTTGATAAGCCCCAGGGCCGGGATTGCTCCCTAGCCCTGGGAAACATACTTATCCCTGTACTCTCTGGACAACTTTGTGTCGGCCATCTTGAATTTCAATCAAGAGCAGTTCATTAACGGTTTCACCATTGGGCATTACGTTATACTCTAGACCGGTAACACCCTTGAAGCCTTTAATGGTAAAGAAGGCATCGCGGACAGCGGCACGATCGGTAGTCCCTGCAATCCGAATAGCTTCAGCTAGCATATAGATGGCGTCGTAAGCTAACGGATCGAAGAAGTCATAGGGGACGTCCTTCCAGCGCTTCTTGTGGGCAGCGATGAATTCCTGAACTTTTGGATCAGGGTTATCTTCGGTGTACGTAACAACTGCGTATGTGCCATTGGCGGCATCGCCGGCTACGTCCATGGAAGTCTTAGTAGCACCAACACTGCTCTGGAAGATCTTAACTTCTGGAATCAACTGTTTTGCCTGACGAAGGAATACACCGACCTCCACCGGGGCGGAGTAAGCGATGATGGCCTGGGCTCCAGCGTTTTTGAATGCAAGTAGCTGGGCGGAGAAGTCCTTATCATTAGGGTTGTGGGCCTGAACTGATACAGCAGGGATACCCTTGGCTTCTAGAGTCTTCAACGTAACGTCTCTTCCGCCAAAACCAAACTGGTCACTGACGTAGAACACACCAACTTTGTCGTAGCCTAGAATATCGTGGATGTAGTTGACCAATACTCTTGCTGTCAGGTCGTCATTTTCCCTTACACGGGCAATCCAGGGGTTGTTGAGCTCAGTTACCTGAACAGCACTGCCCATTCCCATCTGCAGCAAACCATACTCCCGAACTAAATCGTCAGTTGCGAGGATTGTTGCACTGGAGTGGTCTCCCAATAGGGCATCGACGTTGCTAGCATGAAGCAGCTTCTGCACGCCAGTTCTGCCAATAGCAGGAGATAGCATGCCATCCTGCCATTCGATTGAAAGCTTGATGCCGTTGATTCCGCCGGCTGCGTTGATCTCTTCAACTGCTAGCCCTGCGCCACTAACCATGGAACGTCCATACCCAGTCTGTAGAGAGGAGATGCCACCAATCTTGAAAACCTTGTCGCTAGCCGCAAAAGTTGGGACAGCCAGTAGACCAATCAATAGACAAATTGTGATCATGGAAAGCCAACGTTTCATTAATCTTTTGCCTCCTTAATTCCGACAGTGGTGTAGAGCGACAGTTACTCACTAACCTCCTTTTTGATGAGTTGTTGATACAATCTTTTTTCGACTAATTAAGTCTCAAGATGTATATTTAACGTTACACCATGGATCTCCTTCTTGTAAAGTAACGACTTTATAAAATTTGTGCCCCGAAGCACCATCTGTCAGGATGTTTCTTGTATGTTTGTGCGGAAATGCACAGGTTTATAGGTGTCTTGCCGCTTTACAGGCCAAACCGCCCTACATAGTCATCAATGTCATATGCTCGGATACTTCGCTTCCGGCCCCCCGGCTCCTGCTAGTCAAGTTTTGCCTGCTTAGCAAAAAAACCCCGGGATCCCTCCCGGGGTGAAAAGCTTTTGCCAAGATCCAGCTATGTTTCCAGGCCTACCTTTTGAGCCGAGTCATCTCTCGACTCAGATCTAGTTGCGGTAGATATGCCCCTTGCCCCCTTAGAGTTGTTACCAACTCATCTGTGTCGAGACTACAGGCCGGCCGTCCTGTCCTAATAGACTGCACAGCGGCAGTACCGGCGGCTTGGCCCATCATAGCGGCGGCAGGTTGTACTCTGATGGATCCGTGTACTCGCACATCACTGGAGCTGCAGCGACCAGCCACCCATAGATTTTGCCACCCAACAGGCACTAGAATTCCATAGGGTATTCCAAAACATTCACCTTGGCCAAGCCTACCGATGCTATGGAATTCTTCGTAGTATCTTTGGTACTCGGCTTCCGTACAATCGTATACATGTATGTCTATGGCTTTGTTAAAAACACCTATCTGATCGGGAAATTGGCGCCTATTGATATAATCATCGAATGTCAACTCATATTCCCCGACTATCCTTCGGGATTCCCTGACTCCCATTAGGGAAGCAGTAACCACATGTTCGAGCTTCTCGAAGCCCTTCATGTACTTACGGTAAAAATCCGTATACTCCACTGCCAGTCTGCGACCTAGCATCATACCGTCACTCAAGCTACGGCAATTCAAAGCATTCATTCCAAATATGTGCCCGGCGTTTAGCATGCCGTTACCATTGCCAAGGTAGAACATACCCGGGACGTGCCGGTCAGGTTGGGTAAAAAAGTCCTCATCTATGGCTTGCTCAATGGCCTCCTGCTGACCGTCCGGTATACAGCCCCTACGAGGGATTTGCTCCCAATCAATCCCCGTATATAGGGAGCAAAGAGTAGCTGGCATTATCTTCTCTGTATCTCTTCCCGCCTCCCGGCAAGGTACTCCGCATAGGTCGGCTAGAACGGCATCGCCGGTAGCATCACAGAAAGTCTTGGCGGCAACATACCGGTAGCCTTCAACATTGTGCAGAATTAATCCCTTAACTTGCCGCGACACTTGGTCAGCATCAATATCGATTACTCGAGTGAAAAACCTTACCTCTACTCCGGCACCAACTGCCAATTCGTCAAGCAGTCGCTTGAGCCCCTCGACCTTGAATGGGGTCCACTGGTGGTAGTTCTTTCGCCAAGTATCTGGCTCAATCCCCTCTGCAATATACCCCCGATGGTACATAGTCTCCACGACTTCCCGCATGAAACCGCCTACAATCATCTTCTCACCATCAGCCATGGGATCAAAAGCTGTCACTAGGCCCGATGTGGCCATGCCTCCTAAGCAACCCGTAGCTTCCACCAAGAGAACCCTAGCCCCTAGGCGAGCAGCACATATAGCTGCTGCAGACCCAGCGGGACCGCCCCCGGCAACAACTAGATCATACCCCGACTCAATGGGAATGCTTCGCTGCA
>JAAZMF010000133.1 GCA_012798955.1 Bacillota bacterium
AAAAACATCCAAAGGTCATCCCCTCGTTTCAGGAACTTAGTTCCTCGATCCCGGGGATTAGTAAAGACCGTTAGGGCATGATCATCTTTAGCGTACGTGATCATAGTCTTAGTCATCTCTCGTTTGCCACTTACAATCACCATCTTGGACTCGGCTATCGCTGTTTTCACATATTCATTGCTATCCCTTTTCTGGATAATCTCCTCCGCCGTCATGGCACTTGCCATTGGCGAGGCCATAAACGTGATGAGTATAAGGCATGCAAGAATCCTAAATAGCTTTTTCACTATAGCCAACCCCTTTCCTTTATACCGCCCGCATAGCCTCTGTGGGTTCTAGTCTGGCCGCCTTCCGGGCAGGAATCATACAGGCAAGTGTGACGATCACTATCCCCAGTACAAAGGCGAAGATGGTATTGCTGAGGGAAGCTGTTGGTCGGATAATGGCATTGATCACAATATCCTGGCTCATCCCCGACAAAGCCGACGTAAAATCGATGCCCACCTCAGCAAAGTGCTTCGTTAAGAAGAATCCTAGTAACGCGCCGATGAGGCTACCGGATATACCCATGATGCCACCTTCTACCAAGAAAAGTCCCGTGATATCTTTACCTTCTAGCCCTAGTGCAGCCATCATGCCAATCTCTCTTGTCCGTTCCCTGACGATCATGATCATGGTATTCACCACTACTACACAGGCTAGAAGCACCAGAAAAATGTATATTTGGTTATAGATCAGTTTCGCCAGGTCCATAAAGGGAATGAGATCACTGGTCTCTCTGTACCCTAAAGCCACATAATCTCCACTCCGGCTTGCCAGCAAATCTCTTACCTTAGGTAAGGTGGCATCAACAAGTCTAAGATCAGGTGTGACAACAAGCAACTCTGTTGCTTGATCATCCATATATAGCAGGCGTTGGGCTTCATCTAGCGGCAAAAGGAAGACATACTCATCCAGTAGTTTCATCCCACTTTGTATCCTACCGACGATGGTGAAAGTGGCTCCACTTAGGGAGTTGAAGGCAGTATTAAAGGCAACAGTTACTTTATCCCCCACTTGGCGGTCTATCTCTTCAAGCAGCCTTGTGCCCATCACAACTTCTAATTGGCCGGGCACTGCCATTCTTCCCTCCACCAAGTAATCGGCGATATCGGTGAAGGCCATTTCCTTGGCTGGGTCAACACCCCAACCATTCATGGCAACTAGCTCCTCACCGGTGCTTACCATGGCTCCAAATCTAAGCCTAGGGACAACCATGTCGACATTCTCTACTGTTTGTAAGGCCGCTATGGTGTCCGTGAGGCTATCTATCGGATAGTCTAGGGGTAGTAGGCGCCTTTGGGCAAGATACTCTTCATGGGATATCTTGATATGCCCTGAGTCGTAGTAGATATGGTCAGCGACGGTTGCATCCACCATGCCTGTCACATAACCCCTTGCGAAGACTACGATCAAAACAGAAAACGCAATCGCCAATATCGACACAAAGGTACGTAACCTGTGCCTAGATAGATTTCGGAAAGCTATTTTTGCGAGGAACATGCTTTACCCCCCCTAAAGGTAATTGAGAGCCTTGATGGGATCTCTTCTAGCCGCCCACCAAGCTGGCCATATGCTAGCTAATAATGAGACGATAGTGGCAAACAGGAAGCCCTGAACGAAAGTGCCAAAGTTCCAGCTGCCGTAAATTTTGCCCAAGACAGGTATACCGAAATCGGCCATATCTACTGCCATCATCGCGGCAAAATCTACGCCGATATTGGCAAGTAGCCCAACACCGATGGCACCAAGGAGCACACCAAAGGTTCCACCGAGGAGCCCAATACCAGTGGATTCAACCACGAATACATAGACAACCTCTTTCATTTCCAGACCCATGGCCTTCATCATGCCAATCTCTTGCATCCGCTCCAGTGCCGCCAGAATCACGTTATTGATGATGGCGATAGCTGCGATGAGTAAAATGATAGCTAGCATAAGCTTAATGGCCACGTTCTTGGCATCAGCCACCGACACGGCCTCTAGCTCATACCATG
>JAAZMF010000134.1 GCA_012798955.1 Bacillota bacterium
CGACTCAGAGAGTTCGTTTTCTGGTATAAGGCCGACAGATAGTAGCAGTGTATCACAGGGTATATATCTGTCAGTGCCTGGGATAGGCTGCCACGCACTGTCTACTTCACTGACGGTTACACCTTCAACCCGGTGATGGCCGTGGATTTTTGTGACAGTTGATCGAAGATAGAGGGGTATATCAAAGTCTTCTAAGCATTGCGCAATATTCCGGGCTAATCCCGCGGGGTATGGCATAACTTCCACCACAGCCTCCACCTCGGCACCCTCTAAGGTGAAACGCCGAGCCATGATGAGGCCAATATCTCCGGAGCCTAGAATCACAACTCGCTTACCTGGCATATATCCATCCATGTTGACAAAACGCTGTGCGGCCCCAGCTGTATAAACACCAGCCGGTCTCGTGCCTGGTATGCTCAAGGCTCCCCGGGTCCGTTCCCTACAGCCCATGGCCAAAATCGTAGCCTTGGGTTTGAGCTTAATCAGACCGTAACTTGGGTGAACGGCGGTGATGTCTTGATTTACTGTAAGGTCGAGAACCATAGTATTTAGATAGACCTCTATACCAGGATCCTGCCGCACTGCCGGGATAAAGCGATAGGCGTATTCAGGTCCAGTGAGCTCTTCTTGAAAGCGATGCAAGCCAAAGCCGTTATGGATACATTGTTGCAGGATGCCACCAAGCTCATGATTACGTTCGATAATGGTGACATGCTTGGCACCAGCCTTGCGGGCTGCCAAGGCAGCTGCTAAGCCAGCTGGCCCACCGCCAATAATCGCCACATCAGTCTCAATCAACCTAGTCATGGAGCCCTCCCCCTTTCAAAAACGCCTTTGCTTCCGCAGCTAAGAGATGACTATCTCCGCCCCGTTTGGTGATCTCTAGGGGGCTAACTCCTAGCTCCCTGGCGAGAATACTGACAACATGGGGAGTGCAAAAGCCTCCTTGACAGCGGCCCATTCCGGCTCGGGTACGGAACTTAACACCATCTACGGTTTTGGCTCCCCGGCGGATAGCGTCTACGATCTCACCCTCGGTGATGGTTTCACAGCGACAGATCACATGGGCATAGAGGGGATTAGCTTGTATGACTTTTTCTTTTTCTGTATCGGTCAATTCATTGAAGCGGATTACTCGGGGGCGTCGGGGGTTGAAATCTTGCTTGATCGGTCCATTTAGTCCGGCATCTTGGAGCATGCCTAGTACGTGCTCAGCGATGGCTGGTGCCGCAGTGAGCCCAGGGGATTCAATGCCCATCAGATGTAGCCCTTTGCCACCATGGGATGTCTGGAAGATGAAGTCCCCTGTGGGAGAGCCGGCCCGCACCCCGGCAAATGATGTGATGATATCCCGTCGATTCAACTTGGGGACTAGCCGCTGTGTAGAGGTGAAAATCTCGTCGAAGCCCTGGGCCGTAGTGGTTACATCGTCTTTGTAAGGTAGCTCCAATGCTGTGGGCCCGATCATGAGATTGCCCTCTACAGTGGGGATAACTAAGATGCCTTTGGAGTTAGGTGTGGGTACAGGGAAAATGGTATGATTTACGATCTTACCCACCCTTAGGTCGAACAGATACTCTTCACCTTTACGGGGGATAATGGGCTGGGCATCCACACCACACATCCTGGCCAGTTCATCGGCAAAAAGACCTGCCGAATTCACTAGATACGTAGCAGTAAAGGTATCCCCGGTGTTAGTTGTGATCACAAACTTAGCACCGTCATGGCTAATGCCAGTAACTTCCACTTCGGTATGGACATGGGCACCATTGGCCATTGCATTTTCTGCCTGGGCACTGGCCAGTTCAAAAGGTAGCACGATCCCACCAGATGGGGCCCGTAGTGCCTGGGTAATTTCTTGGGATAAATTGGGCTCTAGTTGGTGGAGTGTCTGCTTATCTAGGATCTCTAGTCCCTCAACACCGTTCTCCAGGCCTTGATGGTAATAGCGGTGAAGAATTTCTTCCTCTTCGGGATTTCTCGCCACCATCATCATGCCATTGCGCTTGAAAGGCACATCAAGCTCATCGCATAGTTCATCAAACATGCTGTTACCCCGAACACTGAGCTTTGTTTTCCAAGTACCTGGGTCAGAATGAAAACCAGAATGGACAATGCCACTATTGGCTTTAGTGACACCCCAGCCCACTTCTACGGCTTTCTCTAGTAGGGCAGATGCCAGTCGGAAGCGGGCTAGGGTCCGCAAGATAGCCGTGCCAACTACACCCCCGCCAATGATAATCACATCGTAATGGGTTTGTTTTCCCAACCAAGTCACCTCTTCATCTAGTTTGTGGATAAATAAAATAAGTTCCCAAGATCCAGGGTAACCAAAATTACCCCTGGTCTCTCAGGAACTTCTCCATGTCTCCTGTCCCGATTTTCCAGGCTTTCGCCAAACTATTTGCAAGGCTTAACTACTTAGCAACTAACTAGCTCAATTCTACAATTAAAAGCAGGAATTGGCAAGGGCTACGAGAGTTTTGCCCAGGGAGCCCACGAACTTTAGTCGTGGGTAGCTGACTCACCATGGAATCCTAGCTAGCTGCTTGGTCTTTGCACGATAGCACTATCCGATGATTGATGATTTCCAAAGTCCCTTCATGGCGAAGCTGCAAGAGGAGGTTCGTGACTGTAGGTCTAGATACATTGATAATACTTGCGATATCTTGGTGGGTAAGAGGCACCTCAATGGCTAGACCCCTCTCTGTGGGGACGCCATGCTCTTTGGCCATCTGCTCAAGACTGGTGATCAAGCGTTCCCTTGCATTTTGAAAGGCTAGGCTATTAATCTGTTCTGTTGTTTGATTGAGCTTTCGGCTAAGGCTATAGATGACTTTCATGGCTATGGAGGGGTTAGTTACGAAAAGCTTCTCTAGGCTTTCTCTGCTTCAAGATGTTATACAAGCTTCACCCATGGCCACAGCACTAAAGGAGTAGGCCTCTCCGGCAAAAACAGCGTCTTCTCCAAGGGCTTGATCATCTTTGGCAAATCCTAATATGAATTCCTTGCCCGACTCCGATATTTTCACGAGCTTCACAAGACCTGAGTTGATAATGTAGATCCTATGGGCACTATCACCCTCCCAGAAAATGGTTTCATCTTTTTGATAGATATGCTTCTCCGCAAGGCTTGCCACCCTTTGGAGCTCGGTATTTGTCAGATCGGAAAATAGGCTTAGTCGACCGATACATGCTAGTTTTCCCAAGATAGTACCCTCCTCTCTTCATCGTGGTTCCATATTCGTCGGTAGTGGGAAAAGCTCCTGCCTAGGGGGAGGTTATCACCCCTTTGCTTCTTGCATATCTTCTTGAAGAAGGGCAAAGTGGGGTCGATAGATTTGCTAGTAGTAGTAGTCAAGC
>JAAZMF010000004.1 GCA_012798955.1 Bacillota bacterium
CATATGCACCATTAGGAGGTATGTAGTTGGCTAAACCACGTCGCCGTGATGCAAACTACTTAGCGGTCTTAATCGACGGCGCTTTTTATTTTACTGCCATGACATTTGTGGCGGCTGCCACAGTTATTCCCACCTTTGCCAAAGAGCTCGGAGCATCACCCTTGGTGATTGGTCTAGCCCCCATGCTTGCCAACATGGGCTGGATGTTACCTCAGCTCTTCAGTGCAAGGTATGTGCAGCAACTAACTCGGCATAGACCCTACGTACTTACAATGATGGGATCCCAACGATTGTGTTTTCTGCTCATCGCCATTCTGTGTTGGTTGATACCAGTGGCCAAAACCAAGACACTCCTGCTGGCTTTTCTAGGCATTTATCTACTCTCCCATATCCTGGATGGAATAGGCTCCGTGGCGTGGTTAGAATTTGTAGCAGCCGCTATTCCTGAGAGAACACGGGGCACACTATTTGCCTCCCGAACGTTTATCAGCTGCCTTACAGGACTAGCTGCCGGTTGGCTAACTAGTCTTACCCTTGCCCGATTCGCCTTTCCTGCCAATTTTGGCTTCCTATTCTTGTGGGCCTTTTTGCTCTTTGCCACGGGCTGGACGATTTTCGCCCATTTAAGCTGGGAAGAACCCCGCAAATTACCCCTAGAGCCTTCCCCCAGTCTAGCCGATTATCTAGGGCGAATCCCCATGATCCTAAGAAACGACATTCCCTTTCGGGGATACGTGGTAGGTTCCATGCTACTTCTATTTGGCCAGATAGGTCTCGCCTTTTTCTCAGTGTATAGTCTAGAACGCATGGCATTGCCGCCGTCATATGTGGGGTACCTATCCATGAGTATGACAACAGGCCAATTGTTAGCGGCGATGTTTGCCGGTCGCTTAGCTGACGCCCAGGGTCATAAGATCAATCTACAACTATCTTGTACTGCCATGGGACTTGCGGCGCTGATCACTTTGCTGCCTGCCAACATGACCCTCACTTTGCTCATCTTCACCCTTATGGGCATAGCTAACACCACCTACGGGGTTTCCCGTCTACCCATTGTGATGGAGTATGCCACTGAAGGCTATAGGTCAGTCTATGCTGGGATTGTGAACACATTACTAGCACCGGTCGTGCTTATTACCCCGATAATCGGAGGGAGACTTGTTGAGGCTTCCGGATATAAGACTCTATTTGCGACAGCGCTCATTGTCAACGCCATGGCGATTTGGGTGTTTTTCACCCGGGTGCAGGATCCCCGGAACCTACATAAGCAAGCACAGGTCTTTTCAGAAACGCTTTGATGGATGCAGGTCAAAAGGTATCTCAATCATACTTGCCATATTCCTTTACAGTATCATACATAGCCTTGAGATGACCTAACGGTGTACCAGGAGCTACATTGTTCCCTTCCCGGAGGATGAATTTGCCACCCTCCATGACACCTGATTTGAGTATGCGCTTGGTCTCTTGGATCACCGCTTCCGCAGTCCCATTCCTCAATAGCATGATACTTGGCCCTCCGTGTATCTCTACGTCAGGTCCTAGCCTCTTGCGCAAAGCGCCATGATCTACAGGGAAGCCAGTATCAAAGCTTCTCGCCCCCAACTCTTCCATCAAGACCGGATAAATATGTGTAGCATCGCCACACAGGTGCATACTTACTGGGCCACCATTGGCAAAGGTATCCACCAGTTGGCGATGATAGGGCAGCACAAACTCCCGATAAAGCTTTGGGGACAGCATCTCCACGGCGTCATCGGCAAACCCCCAACCAGGAGCCACAAACTCATCCCATTCGGCATAGCCCTTATCCACCAAATACTGCCTAACACTTTGGATCCGCTTAATCGTGTTGTCCGTGATGAAAGACAGAAGATCATGGACATATTCTGGGTCTTCGTAGATATCTAGACAAAGCTCGGTTGCACCCCGCAGCTTAAAAGCAACAGTAAAAGGACCATCAGTACCTAGCCCAGGCAGCCCCTTGGGTGGCAACACCGGTCGCCCCATATATTCCATAGCAGGACATCGGGCATGGAAGTATTCAAAGAACTCTATGGCCCTTTGCATAATGGGCGGACCCAAAGGATCGAATATCTCCATGTCGTATAGCCGGGCTTTACAGTCTCTAAGGATCTCAAGGCTATCGGGAACCTGGTGGCCAATATAGATGACACTGCAACCAAACCATGGTGCTTCGAAGGTATTTTGAAAATCAATATGTACGGGCCAACCGTCTTCAGGATAACCCATGGGCTCGTCACGCCACACGTTGAATGCCCTGAAATACATATGCTTGAGCTGGGCATCAAGCATTACGTCAGGTTCCTCAAAGTACTGCCTAAATGCATACCCCTCTTGATTTAACTTTGGATCAAGTAGCCGACAGCGGATTCCATAATTTAAGATCATGGGTACCCGCCGGGGGCGTCCCCGTCTGTAGCCCTCCCATAGCTCTGCCACCATTTGATTATGTCGTGCAAATTCGTCTGGTTGCCGATATTTTAGCGCCAAGCCAATGCCTCCCTATCCTTAACTAGATTGGCAGCAATCAGACACTAGCCCTTCATGCCTGTCAAAGCAATTCCCTGGACAAATGTTTTCTGTGTCAAGAAGAACAATATAATAATGGGGAGAGTGATAACTACCGACGTGGCCATCAACATAGCCCACTCCATACCAAACTGCCGCTGGAATTGTTGCAAACCCAAAGCTAGGGTGTATTTGGTATCATCTTCTAGGTATATCAAAGGGGCCAGAAAATCATTCCAGTATGCCATAATGCTAAAGAGTGCCACTGTAGATAGGGCGGGCTTAGAAAGTGGCAAGATGATCTTCGCATAAATGCCAAACTCCGAGCAACCATCTATTTTCGCCGCATCAGATATCTCCATGGGCAACGTAAGATAGAATTGCCGCAATAGAAAAATGTCGAAAGGCCCTCCGAAAAACGCCGGGATAACCAATGGCTTAAAGGTACCGATCCACCCCAAGTTCCGAAACACGATAAATAGGGGTATCATCGTCACTTGGTAAGGTAGCATCATGGTGGCAAGGACCAGGATGAACACAATATCTCTACCAGGCCATTGTACTCTAGAAAAACCGTAGGCCACCAAGGATGAAGAGAGCAGCATGCCGATGGTAGAAGGTACTGTGATGATCAAAGTATTTTTTAGATATAGCCAGAAAGGAATGTAATTGAGGGCATCCCTATAGTTGCTCCACTTTACCGGATCGGGTATCCATATCGGTGGCATCACGAACAATTGATGATCAGCTTTCAAGGAGGTAGAGATTAACCAAACAAAAGGTAGGGCAAACAGAACCCCTATGGCCGAGAGTAATGCGTAATAAATGCCCTTATCCCAAAACCATCTGCGTCTCTTGGCCAAACGATTATCAACTGTATCTGCCATTGTCTATCCCTCCTATTGTCCCTCATAGTAGACCCATCGGGCAGATGTGCGGAACATCAATAGGGTAGCTAACAAGATCACAACCAATAGGATCCAAGCCATCGCGGAGGCATACCCCATCTTAAAGTAAGCGAAGGCGTTCTGAAACAGTAATAGCGAGTAAAACAGGGTGGAATTCAGTGGACTACCTGGTGGCACGTTGGTGCCAACGCCTCGGCTCATAATATAAGGTGCCGTAAAATACTGAAGCATGGATATGGTCCCCATAATCAAATTGAAAAAGATAGTTGGTGTGAGCATGGGGATAGTGATAGTGCGGAAGCGCTGCATCCAGTTTGCTCCATCAATTTCGGCGGCTTCATATAGCTGCTCCGGAATACTTTGCAGGCCCGCAAGATAGATAACCATGGAGCCCCCTACGCCCCAAAGACCCATAATAATAAAAGCAGGCTTTGACCACCTAGCATCGACTAGCCACCCCGGGCCCCTAATGCCTGCCATGGCCAACACACTGTTAATCAACCCATACTGAGGATTAAAAATCCAAAGCCATAGCATAGCAGAGGCAACAGCAGGGATAATGGTGGGAAGATAAAAGAGTGTCCGGAAGAAGGCCTTAAACCGAATATTTTGATTTAGTAACACAGCTAACACAAGGCTCACTACTAAAGATAATGGCAGACCAAAAACTAGCATATACAGAGTGTTTTTTATGGATATCCAGAAGAGCGGATCATCGAGAAACAGCTCCGCATATCCCTCTAGCCCTATCCACTGTGGAGACCGGATAATATTATAGCGAGTAAAGCTATAGTAAAAAGAAGCGACTAAAGGGTAAAGCACAAACAGCAAGAAACCCACTATCCAAGGACTGATAAACGCCAAACCTATGGCAAGGTTGCGGTGTTTTTTCCTAAATGAAGTCATCATGTTAACAACCCTCCAATGCCAAAGATCCCAAGTGGTCCCCAGGGCTATGCCCCGGGGACCGAGTAATCATCATCCATACTAACGCACTTTATTGTATTCCTTTTCAATGGTGCTCTTTACCTGCTTAAGGGCAGCTTCAGCTTGGGCCTCGCCCCTTGTAACGGCTTCCTCCGCTCGGCCCATCTCGGCTTGATACATTTCACCAACAGGTGATGGCAGGTCTCCGAAGGCATTCGGGCCCTCTAGAAGACCTAGGCCAAACTTGAGGATGGGCACTGCCTCTAGCACCTCAGGATCTCTAGCTACTTCCATGCGAGGAGGCATATTGGCAAAAATCTTGGCTAGTTTCCTCTGCCCCTCGGGACCAGTAATCCACTCGATAAACCTCCAGGCGGCATCAGCATTCTTAGTACCGACTGGCATAGCGAATACACTACCACCAAAGGTGGTTACATTTTCCCGCCCGCCCTCTGGGGCCGGTGTAGCAACAAGCCCATAATCTAGGCTCGGGTTATACTTCTCCCCGAAGGCCTCTAGCCACTCACCATAGCTTTGCATGGCCAATTTGCCTACCATGAAGGGGTTGTTCGGGCTCCAGTAGTTACCAAATCCGGCGGAGAAATTCTGGATGTTCTCCACCCCATACTCCGCCCAGTAATCCCCTAACCACTTTAGGGCAGCCACATTGCGGGGATGATCGGCTGTAATCGCACCAGTATCTTCATTCATCCAATCGCCGCCAAATACTAGACCCCATTTCCAAAGACCACCTGGCAAGTATCCTAAACGGGTCAATTCACCCTTAGAATCCCATTTAGTCAACTTGCGGGCTACCTCTTCTAGCTCATTGAGGTTTGATGGGGGTTTTTCGGCATCTAGCCCGGCCTCCCGGAAGAAGTCCTTATTGTAAGCTTCAAAGTTGGTGTTCGTTGTAGCTGCCAATGCCCAAACATGTCCTTGATAGTTGAATGATTTCCATATGGCAGGGAAGAAATCTTCAGCCTGGACAACATCTGAGGCTTCAATGTACTTATCTAGTGGCTGCAAAGCCCCATGATGGGCCAAAGCTGCTAGCTGGGATGCCCACACAGCTGACACAACATCAGGACCACGGCCACCGGCAATGGCAGTGAGCAGCTTTTCATAGGCTCCGAAAATCGTTGTGGTCTCAACTTCGATGTCTGGGTTTGCTTGATTAAACTCTTCAATGACTACCTTTAGATCCTCAAGCTCATCTCCACCCCAACCGGTCCAATATGTGATCTTCACCTTCGCCAAAGCAGTACTTGATGCCAACATGCAAACCAATAACCCAAGGATAAGCAGATTCCACTTTCTTCTCATCTAATTCAGAACCTCCTATCAGTCTAGATGCATGTGCCACAGCAATTGACTAAATTGTCACCCCTGCCTCCTTCTACGGCCTTCTCACCCCCTTTCCTTTGATTATCACCACTTGCCGGTATTCTGACTTTTCTCTGTATCCGTCGGCGGATTAACCTTTATCCCTTGCGACAAAAGATGACTTCTCGTTGTCCCATTCATGGGCTTCTTGGAGGTATCGCACCCCTCTTTAGACGAGGGGTGTATTGCCAGGGAAAAAATAAATAGTAAAAGACACAGTCCTAAGGCCTATGCCAGGGTGTCTACCTTCGCCCCACAGCTCTCTCTTATAACTAGGCGAGGCTCAAACATGACGTGTTCTGCCTTTTGACCATCGATTAGTCGAACTAGACTATCAACTGCCGCTGCGCCCATCTCTAGCTTTGGCTGGGCTATTGTCGTTAGGGGTACGTCTTGCCAAGCGCTAAAAGGCATATCATCAAACCCTACTATGGCCATATCATCGGGAACATGGTAGCCAACCTCTTGTAAGGCCCGCATAGCCCCAACAGCCACAAAATCGCTTGATGCGAAAATAGCGGTAGCATCCCGTGCCCGGTCAAGCAATTCCTGCGCGGCAGCATAGCCACTTTCCCAAGTGTAGTCCCCTGGTATAATCAAACGTTCTTCTATCTTGGTCCCATTGTCTTCTAGAGCTTTCTTGTAGCCATTAAGGCGCAAGACACCCTGGGGATCTCCACCCAAATAGGCCCCCACATGGGCTATACGCCGATGTCCCAATCCAAGCAGGTGCTTAGTGGCCATGTACGCTCCCTTGAAGTGATCTACCATAACATAGGGGGCTTCTAGCCCCTCATGGCGATTGCAGATCTGCACAAGTGGTAGGCCCTCCCGGGCCAAATGAATGGCCGTTTTGGGGTGACGGGTAGTCCCATAATAGATAATCCCATCCACCCCCCGGCTCTGCAACTCCCTTAAAGCCGATTCGTCTTTCCCCACATCAAGTCTTCGGGTACCTAACAAGACTCCAAGGTCTGCAGCGGCCGCGGCATCATGAATACCCTGAAGTATATCACCAAAAAAGGAATCCGCCACATTATTAATGGCGACCCCGATCAGATAGGTCCTGCCTCCTAAAAGGCCCCGGGCCATCACATTTGGCTTATAGTTTAATCGTTCGATAGTGTCTAGGACCTTTTGCCTAGTCTCGGCACCTACCTTGTCCGGATACGTTCCGTTAATCACTCTAGAAACGGTGACTACCGACACGCCTGCTTCCCTGGCCACATCTGACAGTGTAATTCGCATATATCGCACCTGCTTGATGTTTTTCTAGTACTTGCCATAAACATGGGCTGCTTCTACCATGGCAGCTACATTCTCCAAGGGTGCATCCCGGGGAATATCATCACCGGAACCGAGGATATATCCCCCTCCGGGAGCACCGGCATCCATACATCGCCGACTAGCCTCTATCACATCGGCCGGTGAACCCTGTAGAAGCAAAATAGTATCTAGCCCTCCCTTTAGGGCCACACGTTGACCAACCCGATCCTTGGCCCAAGCTACCGTAACTCCCCCTAAAGGATCTAGGGGCTCTATGCCATCTACCCCCGTATCAGCCATCAATTCCAGTATTGGCACCACATTACCGCAGATGTGTAGATACACCTGAACCCCTCTGGCCTGGAATGCCTGGGCAGCTTGTTTATGGTACGGCAGACAGAACTCCTTATAAAAACTTGGCGAAATAATACTGGAAGACGCCCATGCATCGCCGATATATATGCCATCAACGCCGGCTTCTATTAAAGCCAAGCCTATATTTATGCTCAGATCGGTGCCCCGTTGCATGATCCCATGGGCCAACTCGGGGTTTTCCACGAGATCCAGCATAGCTTGGGACGAACCACGCATATGCACTAGATAATTCATGGATTGGCTAGCAGCTGTACCGGCAATATAGGCGTCTTCTCCTACTTCGGCCAAAACCCGCTTCACTGGCTCCAGGCGACCACTGGCCACGATCTCCTCCACGGTGGGTACCTGGATTTTCTCTAAATCCCCTGCTTCCCTAATCAAGGGCTCTTCGTGGAGAGGGATGGGAGCTTCATCATCCTCCAGGCGGGCATATGGTTCACCCGTTACGGGATCCACCAGATAATCCACACCCATAAGAGTGGCCACCCGCAAGTTCTCCTTGTAGCCTGGCATTGGCCCTAATCCCACCTCGAACCCATCGAATCTATATTTCCTCCAAGCTGCAAGCAAAACATCGTATGTGAGCATAGGCTCAAGCACTATATCTCGATAATTGATCCCCAATACCCGCGATGCATGGTAAGCGGTGATGACTGGAAATACCGGGACTCGATCTGGCACTCTACGAGCCATAGCTAAGGCTACTCTTTCTTTGGCGTTCAAGCCCATCTTCCTTCCCGCTGAACCCTTTTCGAACCACAGGTGGGGATCCCCACCCTAGGAAAACCCCGTAAACAGTTTATATGCTTTGCAGGGCAGCGGCTAAATTGTCTATACTGCGCTTAGCTCCGAACTCCTCTTCCTCTAGACCCTCGAATTCCACAGAAAGCCATCCATCATAGCCGGCTGCCTTCAGGATGGACAATACTTCTTTTGTGCCAACTTGACCCTCTCCGATGATAGTACCAGCAAAACGCTTACCAGACAAAGCCGGATAAGAGGGGCTTTCTCCTTCCTTAGCTAAGCGAAAATCCTTGAAATGCACATGGCCAGCCAATGGAGCAAGGACCTTTACTGCGTCAGTTGGTGCTTCATCTACCAACAGGAAATTACCTGTATCAATAGTAGCCTTCAATGCCGGGGAATTGACATCCTCGATAATACCCTGAACCTGGGCTCCCTTGCCAGCCAATAGACCGTGGTTTTCTAGGGCTAAGGTGATACCATGCTTTTTGGCATAAGCCGCCGCTGCTTGCAGACCCTCAACGATCCAGCATCTACCGTCGTTAAACTCGATACCCTCCGCTAGATCCCCAGCAAAAACCCGCACCACCTTCGTGCCAAAATACTTTGCCATATCTACTCCCCGGGTAATAATCTCAACTTGCCGAGCCCGCTCTTCGGCACAGGGCACAACAAAGTTGTTGCCCACTGCATATGCACCCACCTGCAAATCATGGTCCGAAAGAGCTGCCAGCACCTTAGGGCCTTCTACGTCGAAATCTTTCCAAAAAACATCCAGTAGCTCCACGCCTTCTGCCTTGGTACCTGCCACCCAATTTACAAAACCAACTACGTCTAGGTTGCCACCATAGAACTCTCTATGCAAAGACCACATACTAATGGCAATCTTCACTGACTGCACCTCCTAACTCGATCTCCAGTTTAGTCGAGACAAACGGCCCGCTTTGTCTTGGCCGACTCATAGACTGCCGCGGCCAACTTCACGGAAACAAGGCCATCCATACCACTAGTTAATGGCTGTTTACCGGTCTTTATGCAATCTGCAAAATGCCTCATCTCAGCTACTGCCGCATCGTTTTTGGCATCGGTAATCTCTTCCCATTCACCGGTACTTGCCCGGAAAATGCGAATAGGTGTCACATAGTCAACGATGATGCTACCCTCTGTACCATACAGCTCAAGACCTAGCACACCCTCTTTGCTACTCCAACCAGTCTCAATATAGCCCAAGGCGTTATCTCCAAAACTGAGATCGATAACTGCTGTATCCTCCACTACAATATCCTTACCAAAGGTACCAAGTCGACCTGTAACACTTGTGATCTCACCCAACATGTATCTACATATATCGAGAGCATGGATGCCCATGTCCAATAGTGCACCACCACCAGCTTTTTCTGGACGGAAGAACCAATCTGTGGTCGCGGCCCAGCTCTTATAGGGGCCATCATGGGCAAAGCGCACTCTGATCATATAGGGTTCACCTATGGCACCCTCATCTAAGAGACGCTTAGTCACTTGGTTGTGCTCCATGTACCTGTGGGTAAAACCAACCATCAACACCTTACCAGCCGCTTCAGCCGCCTTCACCATAGCCTCCGCCGCCTCTACAGTGGTAGCCATGGGCTTTTCGCAAAGCACGTGCTTGCCTGCCTGTAAAGCATCTACAGTCTGAGCACCATGCAAATAGTTGGGAGTGCAGACACTCACTCCATGAATATCATCACGTGCCAGTAGTTCTTCATATGCAACATAGCGAGAATCTACGGGGATGTCATACATGTCACCCATAAGATTCAAGTTTTCATGGAAAGGGTCTGCCAAGGCAACGACTTCCACGTCGTCTAGCCGAGCATATCCATGCAAATGCGTATAACGGGCAATCGCCCCACACCCAATAACTCCTATCCTCACTTTACCTGACACCTAGATCCCTCCATCACAGATACTATCCAACCACACCATCTATGCCTTTATTTGACACTATTCTGCAGGATTTACGTTTATCCTTCCTAACCGAGCCGCTTTTCTGACATTATCTTTCGCTAGATACAAAAAAAAGGCAGCAAGAGCTGCCTACCCCGCTAAAATCTGCCAAAAGGAAATAGAGAGCAAGCTAGTTGCCGCTGTTTTTGCGAACTGCAAACCGCCTTGGCAAAAACACCTCCTCCTGCTGAACTTCAAGTAGCCCGCATATCTTCTGGACAACACGCCAATCGGCAGGTCGTTTACCATGCTCGATCAAGCAATACGAGCTTTGTGGTATACCGATGGCCAGTGCCACTTCCTTCTGGGTCATACCTCGAGCCTCTCGCACTTTTCGCAACATGGATTCCCCCACCTTTGGCCGACCCCACACTTGTTGCAGTAGGGTGAGCCCGTTTGCCTACAGTCTAACTTTGCGATACGCAAAAGTCAAGAACAACTCTACGTTTTGCAAACACCGCTTCCGGAATATTGCAAAGCGTGATAGACTCATCCTGAAGGGGAGGTCGCCATGACGGTACTGGGAAATCGCATTCGTCGACTGCGCAAGGAAGCTAAACTTACCCAGGCGCAACTAGGCAAGCTACTGGATTGCTCAAGCAGCACCATCTCCCTATATGAGGGTGGGCAACGCTCCCCTGATACACTAATGTTAGTCAGGCTCGCGGATGTATTTGATGTATCGGTAGACTACCTCCTTGGCAGAGTGACTACTCCTACTCAAACCTGCAAAACTAGGGAATACAACTTGGATCAAGGGGCAAGTTGGACGGTCACTGAAGAACTGACTCCCGAAGGGGCAGAATTTCTAGAAGCTATGACCCGGGAGGTCAAAAAGCATTTTGCCAAAAAAGGTCGCCAACAAGGCTATGGCGATGATTCTTCTGGTGAAGCAAAATCACCTGCTGAACCACCAACCTAAAGCCTGTCGGCGAAGGTAACCTTAACTTCTCACTTAGCTCCTTAGCTACTTGGACTCCGACTACCAATGTCATCAGGTCCTGGCAAACACCTGCTTGCCAGAGGCAAAGGTAGCCACTATCTCAAGATTTTCGTCAAGAATAGTAAAATCGGCATCCTTACCTACCTGGAGACTTCCTTTGCTATCTGCAAATCCGGCAATCCTAGCCGGAACTGTACTAGTCATTCTTAGAACATCAGCTAGAGACAAGCCTACATCTTGGACTAAGTAACGTACATTATGATCCATAGTCCAGGCACTGCCCGCCATGCTGCCATCAACACTTTCATCGAATCCCACTCGACGAATAATACCTGCTTTCTTAGTCACCTCGTCATATTGGCCATCGGGAAGCCCCGCGTATCGCACACTGTCAGTAATTACGACAATGTTGTCTATCCCCTTGCAACGAATAAGGATGTCAATGGCGACAGGACTGACATGGAATCCGTCACCGATGAGTTCACAGGTCACGCAATCGGTAGTTAGGGCGCCCCCGACAACCCCCGGGCGCCGATGATGGAGCCCCGTCATTACGTTATATGTATGTGTCACGTGCTGCAAACCGGCATCAACCGCCCGGAGCCACAAAGCATGATCAGCCTTAGTATGGGCACATGCTGGAACTACTCCGCAATCCCGCATATGGGCGATTAGCTCTAATGCCCCTTCTAACTCTGGTGCGATCCCCACTAACCGCACTAGCCCCCCACTAGCATCATACAGCTCATCAAAGACCTCTATATCAGCCTTAATTGGCACTTCGTATTCGGTGCCCGGCAGGTTTTTCGGTGCCAAAAACGGTCCTTCCAAGTGAATCCCCAAGGGCTTGGCCCCATTTACGTTTTGCCTAGCAAAATCCCTGATGGCTCTACAACTAGCCAGATCGTTTACCGTTGGTAACCAGCCTGTGGTTCCGGTGGAGGGCAGAAACTCGGCGATGGCCTGCAAAGCTTCCATGGAGCCATCGGAGGCGCGATGGCCCATGGCCCCGTGGTGATGCAAATCTATGAACCCAGGCACTATGGTATATCCGCTAAAATCCACGGTAGCAACATGTTCACCCCTGGGCTGACAAGCCCCAGAGCCTAAGGCCACAATTTTCCCGCTGGATAACGCCATGAATCCATCTCGTATCTCACGAAAAGGTGTAAATATACTTTTAGCCTGCAACACCGTCACAGCCTGTGACATAGTCAATTGCCCCTTCCTCATACAGTATGGGGTACCCTGCCCACGATTTCCTCCCAGGCGATGGCCGCCGCCCCCTTGACACCACTGACAGAACCGCCTTTTGCCTGCAATATCCGAGGCCGCAAGGTTGGGTGTAAATCGGCCATAGCCGCATCAGCGTACCTAAGCAAAGCGTCACTTTCAGTGACAACGCCACCACCCACTATGACCGCCTCCGGTGATAATAGCCGATCTATGTTCAAAATCCCCACTGCCAGATACTTAGCAGCCCTATGGAGAATCTCTTGTGCTACGGCATCACCCTTGTCAACGGCAGCTGTAACATCGGCCGCTGTGACTCGACCGTTTTCCTTGTAAATCGGCCACAAAAGCCCCTTCTGTTCTACTTGAATAGTGGTGGTAGCGTCACGCCCTATGGCAGTACCTGAAGCCAGGGCCTCTAGACAACCCCTAGACCCACAGTTGCACACAGGACCATCAAGGTCTACTATGGTATGGCCTACCTCCCCGGCTAAGGGCCAGGCCCCTCCATGCAGCTCGCCATTTAAGATGATCCCCCCTCCAATACCAGTGCCAATTGCCATAAATACAAAATTCCTGATGCCCTCGGCTTCGGGGGCATAGCGAAGAGCTCCCAATGCCGCCGCATCAGCGTCATTTTCCACTTTGGTAGCGATCCCGAATTCATCTTCCAGGAGGCTA
This sequence comes from Bacillota bacterium, assembly GCA_012798955.1. GTDB lineage: Bacteria > Bacillota > Limnochordia > DTU087 > DTU087 > JAAZMF01. Next base: position 12,979 of record JAAZMF010000004.1, read on the forward strand.
CGAATGGCGAAATTCTGCCAGGGAAGGTTACAGGCACCAATCGCTAACCCTTCTTCTCGCTCAACTGTGCCTGGCACCGCTACTCCAATACCCACCACATCAAAGGGGGCCCCATCTAACCGGGCGTCACCTCTGCCGGCAGCAGTTTCTAGCAAGTGACCAACTAATTCTAGAAAGTCCTTCTCTAGATCCCCAAATTGGGCTGGTGTTGCCACAGTATAGGAATAGAGAATCTCTCCATGGGTATCTACTATGCCACCAGCCATTTTGGTGCCACCAACATCAATTCCCAGTGCTACTTGAATCATATTTACGCCCCACTCCTATTGTCATATTCATGGCCCCTATGGACACACCATGGGACATATACTGTGTTTCCATCTGCTTACCATCTAATCCTTCCTATACAAGAGCCATCAAATCCCACCCTTACCCCTTCATTGACAGAATCCGATGAAACTGGCAAGATGGGTATAATGGATCCTGAGGAGGCAGATCATGACACCAACACAGCCACCCCCGATTTTTACATATATGGCAACGGTAGCACCTGGCCTAGAGCCGGTAGCTATATCCGAAATATGCACAAAACTACCTAGTGCCTGGGTCCAAAACCAGCTTAGAGGTCGCGTATTATTTAACACCGACGCACCTTGGGAGAAGCTGCAAAATCTCAAATGCGTAGATAATCTCTACTTGCACATAGCATGGCTAAAGGTCGGCCCACATAAGATCCACCTTGCCGATCTAAGCGCCGATATAGAAAACACTCCCATGCACCATCTACCTTTTATGACTACAGCCGGCCCGGGCACCAAGATAGTTGTCAATGCCAGCCGGTCGGGCCAACATACCTTTAGTCGATTTGACGCTGCCAATGCAGTGCTTGAAGGCCTTTCCATGGCCCATAGATTCATCCCCGGTACCGTAGATAGTCACGATTTGAATTTCCGATTGGATATCATAGATACCGATGCCCTATTTTCTCTAAAACTCACCGACTCCACTTTTCGCTTCCGGGGTAAACGAGCATTCTCCCCTGCCGCCCTCAGACCACCAATAGCCCATGCTTTGATCTGGATATCTAACCCCCAGCCCACAGACACCTTTCTAGACCCCTTTTGTGGCTCTGGCACAATTCCCATCGAGCGGGGAGCATATGAGGCCCTATCCATCACTGGTGGGGACAGCTCTCCAGAAGCTGTGGCAGTGGCTGAGGACAATGCACCAAGCCACATTCAAATCATGCAAATGGATGCCCGCGACTTAACAAACCTAGCGCCAAGCTCCATAACAACCATTGTATCCAATTTACCATGGGGCAAACAGATTGCTCCCGGCGAGGATATCACAGGTCTTTACAGCCGATTTTTCCAAGAAATGGACCGCATCCTTACATCCCACGGGCGAGCCATTTTGCTCACCGATCAAGAAAATGCCATAGAAACTGCATGTAAGGTAAGTGGTCTAGAGCATCAACCAATATGTACCGTAAGTTTACACGGCGCTTTACCTGTAGTTTACCAAGTGACGCGTAAGTGACGGCTAACCAACCTTCGGAGCCCTTGCCAAATGGATAACCCCATCACTGGAGAGACTATAGGCGAAATCAAAATCATCATGATTCGCCGCCGCTCCCACATTACCATGACGGTCTATGGCAACTACTGCGATCTTAGTTTCGTCTACAGCCCCATCCCGAACAGCCACGGTGTTTTCTAGCCGTCCAATAAGTCGCAAAAGCGCTTCGGCTGAGGCCTGCTGTGGGGTAGCACCCATACGCATCAATTCCACTATCGCAAAACTCAGGCAACCCCGCATGATCAATTCACCACAGCCAGTGGCCACAGCTGCCCCCACAGTGTCATCTGCGTAAAACCCGGAGCCCACTAAGGGCGAGTCGCCCACCCGCCCCGGCAATTTGAGAGCTAGACCACTAGTTGAAGTGCCCGCGGTAATCGCCCCCTTGCGATCTAAAGCAACAACACCAATGGTATCATGCCCTCTGGAAATTCGTTCTTCAGTCAACTGACCTTGCTCCCGGCGGCGTTTCGTCCATGCTTCCAAGGAACTAGCGGTCAGCAAAGGGGCCCTCTGCAATCCATGGGAATCAGCAAACCGTTCAGCTCCTTCCCCCACTAGCACGTGATGGGGAGTTCTCTCTAATACTAGACGAGCGATACTAATGGGGTTAGGGAAACCCTTTACTGAGGCCACAGCTCCGACCGCTAGATCTGCCCCCCGCATAAAGGCCGCATCTAACTCCACCTCCCCCACAAGATTGGGAATACCACCTACCCCCACAGAATCTACGGCAGGATCAGCTTCTACAAGGTTCACACCTTGCTCTATTGCATCAATGCCATCCCCACCTTCATCTAGCAACTTCATCCCGACTTCTACTGCTAGCCGACCGAAGGGCCAAGTGGCAGCAATTGCCCAATTTGACATGTTCCTCTTCCCCCTTGATTCCCAATGAATGTAGAACTACAAAAGACTTGTGATACCTCCGTGATTTCGGCGAGTCTCTGTGAGAAGCCTTCCCCAGTCTCCGGGCAAACAAGTGGACAGATATTGCGTTTTCCGTCCCATAGCGATATGATCCTACTATAAGAAAGGGCGATGAGATGCCACAGCGGTTACCGAAAATCCTTCTAGCTGGTCTAATGGTCACTATGCCGTTCATATCCGGTCGACAGCTATACACACTGTTTAGCGATCGAGCCACACTGGAGATGTTTTTAGACCAAGCTGGTGCCTGGGCACCAGTAGGCTTTGTGTTACTCAACATAATGCAGATACTGATTGCTCCATTGCCCGGTAACATCATCGGCATGGCTGGAGGGTATGCATTTGGCTTTGGTCTGGGCTTCTTGCTTAACTTAGTCAGCACATTTATTGGATCTATACTAGTATTTCAACTGAGTAAATGGTACGGCAAACCGTTGGTGGATCGTTTTGTTGGGTCTCGGATGTCGGCAGCTCTAGAGAAAATAGCAACCAAAAAGGGGCGACGAGGTATCGCCATCATGTTCCTGTTACCTTTCCTACCCGATGATGCCCTATGTTTTGTAGCTGGACTAAGCCCCATGTCCATTGGATCCTTTGTCTTCCTGTTACTGGTTTTTCGCACACCTGGCATCCTGGTGGCTTCACTTACCGGAGCTGGTTTGATCAACCTTTCCTTAAGGGGCTGGATGGTAGTTGGCACCTTAACCATCATCATGCTGTACGTGGCCTGGACTAAAGGAGACCGGATACAAAGATGGTTCCTTGGGCTTGTATACAAACACCTGCTCCATAGCCCCCATGAGGACTGACTCACTCTGAGTGCGGGGTTCGCCACAGGTAGCCAGAAGACCCGCCAACCTTTTAGATTGGCGGGTCTCTTTGCTTAGACATACTATCACACTTGCTATATTCCCATTAAAAATCTACAGTCTTAAACTGAGGTAAGTAATCCCGGTTTTGGGCAAACATGGCTTTCACCATGTCTTCAATTTCCGCCAATGAAAGCACAGCTGCTGTCAGAGGATCATAACAGATGGCATGGAAGATCAGCCTGGGATCCCCGGTAAGTGCCCCTTCCACCGCCATCTCCTCCACAGCAACACTCAAGTTATTGAGCGCGGCAAGCTGCGGAGGCAACTCTCCCACATGGATAGCATTGAATCCTCTGCGATTGGCTACAACTGGCACCTCAACACATACATCTGACGGCAGATTGGATATCAGACCTGTATTGGGCACATTGCCATTAAACTCGAAAGGCTCCCCACCCATATAGGCGTTAATGATATAGGCAGCATACTCGTTCCCCCGCTGGAGGTTAATCTCATCCTGTTTAAACCATTCTTCGACATCTGTCATCCAGCTGTCTTCTCGGCGCATATACTCATTGAGGATATAGGCATACACGCCAGGATTCCAGCCAGTGCCATGGGTGCAGTATTTCTCAATCAAATCTGGCCGCTTCCTAAACCACCAGTTGTATTCAGAGTTGTGACCACTAGATTCCGTCACATAATAATCTAGATGAATGAACATCTCATTGCGGACAATTTCCTCATTGTAAATATCTGGATTCTTGACTGCTTCCCTTAGGAGCGGGTAGGCATCTTTGCCGTTCCACTTGTAATCCAAATACCATGCCTGATGATTAATGCCAGCGCAAACATAATCGATTTCCTCCATGGGGGCCCCGATCCAACGGGCCAACATGGCGGCTGTACCTTGAACGCTGTGACAAAGTCCAGTTGCCTTAATAGATGTCTCCCGCTGAATAGCACGACAAAGCATGGCCATGGGGTTGGTATAGTTGAGTAAGATCGCGTCGGGGCAGTACTTCTCCATATCACGACAAATATCTAGCATGTCGGGTATAGTACGCAATGCTCGGAAGATACCAGATGGTCCCCGAGTATCTCCTACGTTGGTGTCCACCCCGAACTGCTTTGGGATTTCGATATCATGACGCCAAACTGATACATCACCAGACAAAATCGTGCAAAGTACTGCATCGGCACCTTCGAGGGCCTCTTGTCGATTAAGGGTGGCCACTACCTTGGCCGGATAGTTCCCTTCCTTGATGATGCGCTCTACGGCCCTTTTAGCAAAATCAAGGCGTTCTTCATTGATGTCCATAAGGGCTATGGTGGAATCGGTTAACAAGGGAAAGGTCAAAATGTCTCTCACTAGGGAACGGGTAAACCCCAAACTCCCAGCTCCGATAAAAGCAATTTTCGCCACTTTGTCACACACCTCTTTCTAGCAATTATCGCTTCAACCAAATCTTTCAGAAAACAGCTTCGACGGTGGGACACAACTTCCCTCTATTCTAAGGATAGATTCAAGCCCCTAGCTAAGACTACTCTGGCAGGAGCCGCCTCTGCTCCGACCACCATCAAAGGAGCTGCAATCAGGAGATACTCGCCTTGGGGAACCTTAGCTAACTGCAGCCCCTCAATAATCACTATTTTTCCCTTGAGCAACAAGCGATGGGTAGCATGATCAGCTTGACCACGCTCGATGCTCAGCGCGTCAATACCCACTCCCCGTATCTGCTTTTGGATAAGGTATTTGGCCCCATCACTGTCTAAAAACACATAGGCAGGATCAAAACCACTCACCAAAGAGTTCCTGGTCTTGAGTAATATGAAATCCCCTGATTCAATCTGATGTCCTTGAAGATGGGTATCAGTGATAGCATCGGTCACATCCGTTAGATCCAAGACTCTACAAGCCCTAATCACTTCTTCCAGGCGCAGGCTATCGATCTTGCTTCCCTCGGGTAGAAAGTGGAAAGGCGCATCAACATGAGTGCCAGTATGCATATTCATAGTCAACCGGGTCTCCCAAGCACCTTTGGTAAAGTCTCGATCTACGGTTAGTTTCGGCTTATTCTCTGCTCGATTTTTGTAGACTGCCATCTTGTCATGGATGGGCATGGACACATCATACAGTTCCATAGTCGTATCTCCTCCCTTTAGGACCCCCTTATGCATTGTTCTCAAGGACAGGCCGCTCACTAAGCAAACACTGGAAGGGCAATAGCCAGCGATGTCCGTTACGATTTAAGAGTGCGTCGGCAGAGACAGGTCCCCAGCTCCCCGCCGGGTATAGCTCAACTTCTCTGCCCAATTGGTCCCAGGCAAGACTGATCCTGTCGATAAAACTCCACGCGTATTCCACTTCATCCCAACGGGTAAACAAAGTGGAATCTCCCCGGATGCAATCTGCCAGTAAACGCTCATATGCTTCAGGGGAGTTGAGTCCTTGCAGACAGTTTTGGCAATAATCCATCTTCACAGGCGTAATCGTGCTTTGAGTCCCGGGTTGCCGGGCATTAAACTGCAGGTAGATTCCCTCCTCTGGTTGAATCTTGATCACCAGAAGATTCGGTCCCAAAATATTGTGCTTTTGCCCAAAATACAGTACCCCCGGCTGCTCCCGAAAACGAATCACTACCTCCCCGGAGCGAACAGGTAGGCGTTTACCGGTACGAAGGTAAAAAGGAACTCCGCTCCACCGAAAGTTGTCTATATAAAGCTCTACGGCCACATAAGTGTCAGTGTTGGAATCGGGACTTACCCGTCCTTCGTCTCTATAGCCTACCACCGACGCACCATTCAAAGAGCCAGGCCCATACTGACCCTTGACTGTCTGCCTAGCCACATCATCCAAAGTCAAAGGGCGGAGGGAGCGGAGCACTTTCACCTTCTCATCTCGCACAGAGTCAGCATCCAAGGCCACTGGTGGCTCCATGGCAATCAGAGTCAATAGCTGTAGCATATGATTTTGCATCATGTCCCTTAAGGCCCCGACAGATTCGTAATATCCGCCTCGGGTTTCTACTCCCACAGTCTCACTAACTGTAATCTGCACCTCTTCAATATAGCGGCTATTCCAAAGAGGTTCAAACAGAGTATTGGCAAAGCGAATCACCATCAGATTTTGGAGCATTTCCTTGCCTAGGTAGTGATCAATTCGGTAGATCCGCTGCTCACCAAAGGCATCAGTTAGGTCCGCGTTTAGCTTGCGGGCAGAGGCCAAATCGCTACCGAAGGGCTTCTCCACCACCACCCGTTGCCATGCCCCGGTATTGGTCGCCATGCCATGCCGATGTAAATCATGGGCAATGGTGCCAAAATACTCTGGTGCCACCGCTAAGAAAAACACCCGATTACCCCGAGTCCCATGGACTTCATCCAAACGAGCTAAAAACGCCTTCAGGTCCTGGTATGCCGCCGCATCATCAAAATCCATTTGAAAATAATGGAGCCTTCTCAAGAAAGCTGTTACTCCGCTCTTTGGCCGTAACTCGCCCTCCATGATGTTGCCTGCCACCTTGGCCTCTCCCCGGACTATGGCATCTGTTTTCTCCCGCCTACCCACAGCCACCGTGGCAAATTGCCTTGGCAAGAGCCCCTGGGCAGCCAGATTCATCAGAGCAGGATAGAGCTTACGCTGGGTTAGGTCCCCAGTTGCTCCAAATATAACCAAAACGCATGGTTCCATGCCTGGGAAATCCATCATTGACCTATGTGGCCTCCTTACTACATACTCGTACCGCAAATCTACGAGACCCCCATACACAGATACATGGCACTACTTGGACCATTGAGTATGGAAACTACCAGGGCGATCAGTTCGGCGATAAGTATGGGCACCAAAATAATCTCTTTGGGCTTGAAGCAAATTGGCAGGTAAACGCTCCCTGCGATATCCGTCGTAGTAAAATAGGGCCGAACCAAACCCGGGCACAGGGATCCCCATCGTGGTAGCCTCGGCCACCACCCGGCGCCAACTCTGATGTCCTTTTTGTAGAGCCTCAGCAAAATAGGGATCAACCAAAAGATTATCTAAGTGGGGATTGCGGTGAAAGGCATTGGCTATCTCACCAAGGAATCCTGCCCTAATAATACAGCCAGCCCGCCAGATTAGTGCTACTTGACCTAGATCCAAGTTCCACTCATAATCCAGGCTAGCCTGCCTCAAGATGGCAAACCCTTGGGCGTAAGAGCAGATCTTGGATAGGTATAGGGCCTGCCGAATATCCTCCAGCAATGCCTGCTTGTCACCGGTAAACTCCACCCTAGGGCCTACTAAGAGTTTTGCCGCCCGGACCCGCTCCTCTTTGAGGCCTGATATTGCCCGGGCAAAAACCGCCTCGGCAATAGTCGGTGCTGGTATCCCGAGATCCATGGCCTCCTGGGCTGTCCATTTACCGGTGCCCTTTTGCTCGGCCTCATCTAAGATCACATCCACCAAAGGTTGCCCGGTCATGTCGTCAACTCTCGAGAGAATGTCGGCTGTAATCTCCACCAAGTAGGATTCCAGCTCCCCCGTGTTCCAAGCGGCAAAGACCTCCCCTATGGCCTGTGCCTCCATGCCAAGCAACTCACCCATGAGAAAATAGGCTTCGCTAATTAGCTGCATATCACCATATTCTATGCCATTGTGAACCGTTTTTACGAAATGACCCACTCCGCCCGGTCCCAAATACGTACAACATGGCTCGCCATCAGGGGCTTTGGCAGCTATGGCCAATAGTGGGTCCCTGGTAGCATCCCAAGCAGCTCTATCACCACCGGGCATAATGCTTGGCCCTTTCAAGGCGCCTTCCTCACCACCTGAGATCCCTACCCCTAGATAAAAAAGACCTTTGCTGTGCACCAGATCTCGACGGCGCATTGTGTCTTGGAAACGGGAGTTGCCGCCATCCATGATCACATCACCGGAACTTAGCACAGAGAGGAGTTCCCCGATGACACTATCTACCGGGGCCCCCGCCTTTACCATGAGCAAGACCCGTCGGGGGGGCTTAAGTGCATTAGCCAAGTCCTGCCAAGAATAGGCCCCGATAATACCTTTACCCTTGGCCCTACCATTTACAAACTCATCCACCACTTCAGTCCTGCGATTATAAACCGCAACACTATAGCCCTCCCCAGCCAAGTTAAGGGCAAGGCTTTGACCCATTACTCCTAGACCGACTAGGCCGATATCAGCTTTTTCCATGCAAGATCGGGCCGCCGAATCTTCCCTTGAAAGGCAAGACCGGTGGCCCAGCACCTCCTAGTTCTATAATTAGTCATCTATGCATTCTATGTGTAGTTCACAGGTGCACCGCATTCCATATACTGCATCATAGACAATTACACGCCTTTAATCAACAACTCCAAGACCACGGAGATATGCATCCCAATCAAAGACCTTATCTGGGGCATTTTGACGCTCATCTTGGCGAAGCTCTTCCAGGAGTTCGTCAAACTCATCTTCGGAAACTGGCAAATCTACCCGACGACCCTTCAAACCAGACAAGAGCATGGCATTGGCCAATTGCACCGATTTAAGCCCCTCAGTTCCAGGAGCAATCAACTCCTCTTTACCCAAGATCACATTGATGAAATTTTGGGTAATATATCTGTGGCCATGGGGTTTGGCATCCACTGGAATCTCGATTACTTCGGGATTCTCTGAATAGAACCCTTCCTGGCTAGTGTTGAGGATTGTCTGGACAGGCTCAGCAGTCTTGTAGAACGTCAATACCCCAGACTCCAAGACTAGTTTTCCATTCTCAGCGGCGATATCCAGCCGATTTGTCCCCGGAGTATCCGCCGTTGTCGTGACAAAACTGGCAGTCGCACCGTTTGCTAGCTCCATCAGAACAGATACATCATCTTCTACAGTAATATCATGCCACTTTCCCAGGTATGCCAAGCTAGTTAGCTGTCTGGGTAATCCAAAAAACCATTGGAAAAGGTCGAGATTGTGGGGGCATTGATTCATCAGCACCCCGCCACCCTCTCCGGTCCAATTCCCTCGCCAACCCCCGGAATCATAGTAAGATTGCGTACGGAACCAGTTTGTAATGATCCAACTGACTCGCCGAATTTCGCCCAAAGTACCATCTTTCAGTAGTTCCTTAATCTTGTTGTATACAGGTTCCGTGCGCATCTGGAACATGGCAGCAAAGACGACATCAGAGCCCTCATGGGCGGCATTGATCATGCGGGCTTCCCGGCTAGTGATTGCTACAGGTTTTTCTAAGATTACGTGAATCCCCCGGGCAAAGGCCGCCTTGGCCATCTCCGGATGAAAAACATGGGGGGCCCCGATAATTACAGCATCTATCTTGCCACTGTCAAGCATCTTCCGATAGTCCTTGAACTGTGCCACAGGAGCATCTAGCCTAGCAAACTTAGTCTCATCTACATCACACACGGCAGTTAGTTCTGCCCCTTCTAGCTCATGAAAATAGCTGTAGTGATGGATTCCTATGTTGCCAAGTCCAATTAGCCCAAACCGCACCCTATCCAAACTCACCGCTCCTCTCTTCTCTAGCTCCTTTGCATCAGCCTCTCTTGTAAACAATTCTTGATCTGGAGATAGTTTCCTTTGCCTTGGCATCTAGTGATAAGTACCGTTCGATGAAGCCATAGGCGCTTCTTCTAGAGAACACCGAGCCTCTTCCAACCGCCTTTACGAAACCTATAGGATATAACTGAAGCCCTAGTCAATTGATCAAGGGCCATTCCCATCCATGCACCAAGTAATCCCAAGCCTAACTGCACTGCCAAGAGGTAACCACCCATGACCCGCATCCCCCAAATGCCCAGAAAGGTGGCATACAAGGGCCATCTGGTATCACCGGCACCCCTAAGACCTCCTGACAAAATGAACTGGGTGGATTGGGCCGGCTGCACAATACCAATCACCTTAAGCACCATGGCGGTCTTTCTGATCACATCGGGATCATTAGTATAGAA
>JAAZMF010000135.1 GCA_012798955.1 Bacillota bacterium
CGAGGTGCTTTATTGACAAAGCCGGGATTATCTAGCTTCCCTTGGGCTCTTCGGATCTCACCGGCAGTTGCCTCCAACTCTTTTTGCAGCCGCCCAATCTCCTGATCAATATCCACAAGGCCTGCTAAGGGAAGATACATCTCCACTCCACCAGCTACAGCTGTAACAGCCTTCTCTGGCTTGGGATCTCCAAAAGAGCCAATATGCAAATCTCCTACTTTGGCTAATACTTGCAGATATCCTTGGGCTTCCTCTAGCAAAGCCTGCTCCTGGGCACCGGCATGGATAGCAACGGTTATTTCCCGTCCAGGGGCTACTTTTTTCTCACTGCGAATATTGCGGATAGCCCTGATCATGTCCATCAATGCCGCCATCTTGATTTCCACTTGATCGTTGGTAGCCTTGGCCTCAGGCCACATCGACAACATAATGGTCTCTCCGTTGTGGGGCAAATGCTGCCAGATCTCTTCTGTGATAAAGGGCATAAAGGGATGTAAGAGCCGCAAGGTCCCCTCCAAAACATGCCATAGTACATGCTGGGAGACTTGCTTTGGCCCATCACCTAATCGCCCATAGAGGTTGGGCTTAACCATCTCTACATACCAGTCACAAAGCTCTGTCCAAACAAAGTCATAGAGCACTCGGGCGGCTTCACCCAAATCATAGCGTTCGAGCCAACGGGTTGTCTCGTCGATGGTGCGATAGTATCGACTCAAGATCCATTGATCCGCCATGTCTAGCTCTAGGTCATCTAGTTGCTCTTTGGGGATAAAACCCTCCAAATTCATCAGTGCAAAGCGGGATACATTCCAGAGCTTGTTGGCAAAGTTCCTATAGGCTTCGACTTTCTCCTCACGATAGCGGGTATCATTGCCTGGAGAGGTACCGATTACCAAGCTAAAGCGCAACGCATCAGCACCAAATTCCTCGATAACATCTATGGGGTCCACACCATTGCCCAAGGATTTGCTCATCTTCCGTCCTTGGGAATCACGGATTAATCCATGGATTAAGATATCATGGAAGGGCACTTCTCCCATGAACTCAAGGCCCATGCACATCATTCGGGCCACCCAAAAGTAGATGATATCAAAACCCGTTACTAGTACTGATGTAGGATAGAATTGCTCTAGCTCTTTTGTTGCCTCCGGCCACCCTAAAGTGGAGAAAGGCCACAAAGCTGAACTAAACCAAGTATCTAGCACATCGGAGTCTTGCTGAAGTTTGGTGCCTCCACATGCAGGACATGTGGTAGGATCTGTTTTGGCTACAATGATCTCGCCACACTCACAATACCAAACAGGTATCCGATGTCCCCACCAAAGCTGCCGTGAAATGCACCAATCCCGGGTATTCTCCATCCAGTTCAGATAGTTTTTCGTAAACCGTTCTGGCACGAATCTGCTATCGCCCTCGACGACTGCTTTAATGGCCGGTTCAGCCAAAGGCTGCATCTTCACAAACCACTGCTTGCTCAGCAAAGGCTCCACAACATGGTCGCAACGGGTGCAGTGTCCCACAGCGTGCTCGTGATCATCAATTTTGTCCATCAAGCCCTGTGCTTCCAAATCCCGGATTACAGATTCCCTGGCTTTATAGCGATCTTGCCCCTGGTATTTGCCACCTTCTGAGGTGATTTTGGCGTCGCCATCGAGGATGAGGATCAGCGGCAACCCGTGGCGTCCAGCCACTTCAAAGTCATTGGGATCGTGGGCTGGAGTAATCTTTACGACACCAGTTCCAAACTCTTGATCCACATAATCATCGGCTATAATCGGGATTTCCCGCTCCATCAAAGGCAGAATGCAGGTCTTACCGATCAAATGCTGATACCGTTTATCCTTGGGATTAACAGCTAAGGCCGTATCACCTAACATAGTCTCCGGCCGAGTTGTAGCAACCACAATGTATTCGCCATTACCATCAACCAAAGGATACCTGATATGCCACAGTTTGGCATTGGTATCTTCATGCTCAACTTCAATATCGGAGAGAGCAGTACTACACCTAGGGCACCAATTGATGATATAGTCCCCTTGGTAAATCAATCCTTTTTCATAAAGGTCTACGAAGACTTCCCGTACTGCCCTAGAGCAACCTTCGTCCATGGTAAACCGTTCACGGTCCCAGTCACAAGATGCGCCTAGACGCCGCAATTGCTCTAGGATACGTCCCCCATATTCATCCTTCCATTCCCAGACTCGCTCAAGGAATTCCTCTCTTCCCAGATCATAGCGGCTCTTCCCCTCTGTCTCCCTTAGGTGCGCCTCCACCCTAGCTTGGGTAGCGATACCTGCGTGATCCATACCGGGAATCCAGGTGGCATTATATCCCTGCATCCGTCGCCAACGGATGATAATATCCTGCATGGTCGTGTCCATTGCATGTCCCAGATGCAACTGCCCAGTCACATTGGGAGGCGGTATCACAATACAAAACGGTGGTTTTGCTGAATCAACTTCAGCATGAAAGTAGCCCCTGTCTTCCCAAATTTGGTACCACTTAGCCTCCACGGCATGGGGGTCATAGACAGTGGGAATCTCCCTGTCGGCTGTTGTAGCTTCGCCTATAGCCTTTGTCTGCTCTGGCATTACCAGCGCCTCCTTACTTAGCAAAATACCAACCCAAACATATCAACATATAGATCAAAAAAGAGCATCGCCCCAAGGACGAAAGCTCTCCACTTCCGCGTTACCACCTTAATTCCGTTTCGTGACCAAAGGCCACGGACGGCGCTTTACCTGCTGTAACGGGCAGACCCGACCACATCTACTGACCACGCCAGAAGCATGGGGTTTGAGTGGTGACTCCAAGGCGACCTTCGGCAATTCCTGTCCGAGGAGCCCTTTCAGCCAAGGGGACTCCCTCTCTTGCGGGGGTAACTGCCTACTCCTCCCTTTCACAGTCCAATTTTGTATTTATCGTATCCAAAGTGGGGGTGAATGTCAATACCTCGGCATCTTCTCGGTATCAATCCCCAGGGATGTCAGTTCCTGGGCCCATAATGCAACACTTCCGAAACATTCTATATGCTATAATAGTAGCTAGAGTATTATCTTGCGAGGGGAGAGGTAGAATGCCGGAGAAAATCCTAGTCGTCGATGATGAGCAATCCATTCTAGAACTAATCAGATTTAATCTCGAAAGAGAAGACTGGCAAGTGGTCACTGCCACCGATGGGGACGAAGCTATCCAGATATTTAATCGTGAGAAGCCCGATCTGGTCATATTAGACATCATGATGCCCTTAAAAGATGGGTGGGCAGTCTGCCGAGAGTTGAGGGAGATTTCCGCGGTTCCCATCATCATGCTAACGGCCAAGGAAGAAGAAGCTGACAAGATCAAAGGTCTGGAGATGGGTGCGGATGACTATGTGACTAAACCCTTTAGCCCTAAAGAGTTGGTGGCTAGGGTAAGGGCTGCTTTGCGCAGAGCATCCCACGCAGGACCAGCCAGTGAGCATGTGGTGACTCTAGAAGGATTACGCATAGATATTGATCGACACATGGTCACACTAGATGATGAACCTATGGTCTTAACACCTAAGGAATTCGATTTGTTGCTACTTTTAGTTCGCAACAAGGGTAGAGTCTTGAGCAGGGATATGCTACTGGAAACCGTTTGGGGCTATGACTACGGCGGAGAGACTCGTACAGTTGATGTGCACATCAGACGTCTACGCCAGAAGATGAACGAAGACCCATCTAAGCCCCGCTATATCCATACTGTGCACGGTGTAGGCTACAAAGTGGAGGAGCCTAGATAAACCATGGATCAGTCCCAATCCAAGCGCCTTAGCCATAAGACCTTGGTATTCCAAGGACAGCTGCTTGCAGTCACCTTGCTGGCGACTCTGGTTGGTTTTTGGTTACTCGGTCGCAGCTTTTGGTGGCTGGTATGGGTTTCTATTGTCCTGGGGGTTTCCATTTATCTCACATACCTTTACACCCGGGGCCATTTTTTCGATCCCATTCGCAGTATCCAAGTAGCTATTGGCCGGGTAGCCCAAGGATAACTAGAGGAACGGGTGGTCTTGCGTTCCACCGGCGATCCTGAGTTTGTGGAACTAAGTGAAGCAATTAATGCCATGGCGGAACACTATGCTTTGCTGGTAGAAGAGGCCACCCGCCATCGCAACCACCTTAATGCCATATTATCTAGTTTAGTAGATGCCTTGGTGGCAGTAGACAAGGACCTTAAAATCACCATCATCAACCCCTCAGCCTGCAGCCTCCTAGGCATCACCCCCGATAGCCGGGGTCGGTATTTACTAGAGTGTATTCGCAATTATGATCTGAACCAGCTTTTCCAACAGGTACTACAGGAGCAAACAACAATTCAGCAGGAGATTCAGATCTTCTCACCCCAACATCATATTTTCCGTACCATCGTAAGCCCTATTCGTTCTCAAAGAACCGGTAGACTAGTTGGTGTTGTAGCGATTCTCCACGATATTACCGAGCAAAAACGGTTAGAGCAAATGCGTACCGATTTCGTAGCCAACGTGTCCCATGAGCTGCGTACACCCCTTACATCCATTAAGGGTTTCGTGGAAACTTTGCAGGATGGAGCCATTGATGATCCAGAATCAGCCAAACGATTCCTTAAGATCATGGAGACCGAAACTGATCGCATGGTGGATCTTGTCAAGGATCTACTTGAGCTTTCCCGCTTGGAGGCTTCTGATCGATCCTGGGATCTAGCGGTGGTGGATCTGGCGAGAATCGCCGAAAACATGACAGATGCCTACTACCAGAGAGCCCAGGAGCTAGGCTTAGAGCTTAGCATTGCCATCGAAGATAATCTACCCCTTGTCAATGGCGATGCCACGCTTCTGCGGCAAGTTCTAGCAAACCTACTTGATAATGCTCTCAAGTACACCGATGCCGGGGGCCAAGTCTGGTTAACCCTTTCCGGTGATGACACTGGTGTCACGCTAGAGGTGGAGGATACCGGTGTAGGTATCCCAGCCAAACACCTTGATCGCATTTTTGAGCGCTTTTACCGAGTCGATAAGGGCCGCTGTCGCCAGCGGGGTGGTACTGGATTAGGCCTTGCCATCGTCAAGCACATTGTGGAAAAACACGGCGGGACCATTACAATCAAGAGCGAATACGGAGTGGGCTCCACCTTTACTGTAACTTTGCCCGGCATAGAGGATATGTCGGAGATTGAAGATATATCGGCGGCTGCCCTCTAACTCAAGCAGAGAAGAGCCCGGGGGCGATCATGGGTCTTAGCTATATGTGGCCCTAAGGTAATAGACATACAGGAGTAGCAACAGCCCCCAAATCCAACTAATTCGCCGGTACCACGGGGCCTTGGAAGGACCCAAGGCCCTGTAATGCTCCATCTCGTCATCTTCACCCTCGGTAATGTCAGTGCTTCTTACGACGTAAATAACCAGAGCCATAGCTAGTAGGCCAAGCAACTGTCCCCCGCTTAGGATCAAGGTATGATCATTGAAAAATCCTACTATGAACTGCGTCAATCCCAAACCAAATACCGTCAAAAGGGCCAATTGGCCAGGGAACATAGCTCTACGCCTTAGGCTCCATACAACCACAAAGGTCAGATAGTTACCTATGGCTTGGTAAGCACCTAAAGGGTGAAAGCCCTGCCCATCAGATACTACAGCTAGAGCAAGGGCTGTCACTTTGCCTACTCGGCTTGTGCCTACGGAGGCGATGGCGGTAGCCAATGCTAGCGGTGCGGCCAAGACATCAGCCAAATGCCGATAGTGCCAGTTGGTTTCCCGCAAGATCCACGCCGTTACCACCCCAAAGCCCAAAAGTGCTCCCAAACTTGAAAGACCATTATTGATGCTGAGTAATTCCTCTGGGAAAGCAATAAAATAGGGCAATTCACATAGGACAAACAAGACTCTGGCCATGAGCAACCCCGCAAGAAAAACGCAGATCAAGTAATCCAGCATTAAATCAGTAGACCAGCCCCGACGGCGGGCCTCCCGCAATGCCAACATAACAGCTGCCCCGTATCCCAAGGAGAGCATGGCACCATAGGCATAAACGTGAAATGGGCCGAGCGTAAAGAGTACAGTATCCATCACGGAACGGCAGCACCCCCTGCCGGGAGAAAGTGTTGCCTACCTCCCTCCTATACAGAAAAACAGAGCCTATCTAGGCCTTTTAGACGCGATCTCCTAGTTCACTAACTACTACTCCCATGAGCATAAAACCTGCACCTATTTGACCAAGCCAAGGTAATTGCTCCCCTAGTATCATCAAGGCCAAGATCGCAGCAAACACCGGCTCTAGGGAAAAAATCAGGCTCACCCGAGTAGGATTGGTATAAGGCTGTACCCGAATCTGCAGATACTGCGCCGCCGCTGTGGCAAAAAGGGCTAGATACAAGAGCCCTCCCCAAAGCCCAGGAGTATCAAGACGAGGCATGGGCTCCCGCAACATGGCCACCACAAGACCTACAACCGCCACTGTACCTAGCTCCACCCAAGTTAGCATCAACGGGTCCAAAGAGGCACCATAGTAATCAACGGCGATTATTTGCAGAGCATACAAAAACGCGCACAGCAATATCAAAAGGTCTCCCTTATGTAGTGCCAGAGGCTGGGAAAAGTCCAAAGTCAAAAGACCGAGGCCAACAGTGGCAAGCACTACACCTAGTAGGGCAGCTGACCCGGGACGCTTCCTTAGAAGCAATGTTGAAAATACCGGGGTGATCACCACCGATAGCGCCGTGATAAATGCCGCCTTTGACGCCGTCGTATATTGAATACCTACTGTCTGACTGAGAAAACCACCCCATAGTAGGAGCCCAAGGCCAACTCCCACCTGCCAAGTGCGGACATCGAGCCTATGGCGATTTGCCAAGGCAAAGGGGGTGAGTATGGCAAAGGCCATCAGAAACCTGACAGCCACAAGATAAAAAGGTGACATGGCAACGACCAAAAGCTTAAGAACCGGGAAGGTTCCCCCCCAGATCAGAGTTACTGTTAGTAGTATGATATCGGCCCGGAGGGGACTAATTCCCGGTTTCTTCAAAGGTGTGCTCTGCATCATTCTACCATCAGGTCACCATGTTTGGCGACATGGGCCGCTAGTCCACCATCAGCCAAAAGCTGAATCATCACCTGGGGCAAAGGAGACGTCTCTAGCTGTATGCCTTGGGTGAGATTATGGATTACTCCCGCAGACAAATCGACGGCGAGATCGTCTCCGGCGGCAATCTGGTCTGTGTCGCAAATCAGTACAGGTAGACCGACATTAATCGCGTTACGGAAAAAGATACGGGCAAAAGACTTGGCCAATACAGCACTAACCCCGGCCATCTTGATAATAGTAGGGGCGTGTTCTCGGCTAGAACCAAGTCCAAAATTGCTTCCACCTACGACAAAATCCCCTGGTGCCACTTGACTGGCAAACTCGGGATCAGCATCCTCCAAGACATGCTTAGCCAACTCCGGCAAGTTAGAACGCAGGTGAAATAATCGTCCCGGAGCTATGTGATCAGTAGAGATGTTATCTCCGAATTTCCAAGCCTTACCTTGCAGTCCCATAGTCTAGAACCCCCCTAGGATCAGTGATGACGCCCGTTAACGCACTTGCTGCCGCCACAGCCGGCGAACCTAGGTAGATAAACCCAAGGGGATTACCTAAGCGGCCTTGGAAGTTGCGGTTAGATGTATTCAATGAAACCTCTCCATCACCCAAAATACCTTCATGGACGCCCACACAGGGCCCACAGCCCGGTGCCAAAATCACGGCACCAGCCTCGACCAATTGCTCAATATACCCTGCCTGCAGGGCCTGTAAAAAGACTTGACGGGAGGCCGGTACCACTATGCAGCGCACACCAGATGCCACCTGCTTACCCTTTAATATGGATGCGGCGATGGCTAAATCCTGCAAGCGACCATTGGTACAAGAACCAATAAACACTTGATCAATTGGGGTGCCCACTAACTCAGTAACCGGGTGGATATTATCCACAGTGTGGGGAGCTGCAATGGTTGGCTCTAACGCGGTAACATCAATGTTTAGAACCCGCTCATACTTAGCGCCTGCATCGGCCTGTAGTGGCATATAGTCCTCGACTCTGCCCTGGGCCTCCAGGTATGCTTTGGTGACCTCGTCACTCGCGATAAGGCCCACTTTAGCCCCGGCCTCCACCGCCATATTGGACAGGGTCAACCTCTCCTCCATAGGCATTTGGGCCACGGTCTCCCCAGTAAACTCCAAAGCCTTATAGGTTGCACCATCGGCACCGATCATCCCAATCACGTGTAAGATGACGTCTTTGGCGTAGACGCCAACTGGTAATCTCCCAGTGATATTTATCTGAATGGTCTCTGGCACTCTAAACCAAGTCTTCCCCAAAGCCATACCCATGGCCACATCGGTAGACCCCATGCCAGTAGCAAAAGCCCCCAGGGCCCCTGCCATACATGTGTGGGAATCGGCACCGATGATCACTCGACCGGGTGCACCATAATCTTCAGCAATCAGCTGATGGCAAACACCCTCCCCCACATCAGAGAGCACGGAACCTGTTTTTACGGCAAACTCCCGAAGCAGTCTATGATCATTGGACAACTCCTTACGGGGACTAGGTGCAGCATGGTCAAGATAGAAAACCGTATTACTGGGATTAGCCACCTGTTCCAATCCAATACTCTGCAACTGTTGCACTGCCAGTGGCCCTGTTCCATCTTGGCACAAAGCCACATCCACTGGAGCAATTACTATCTGGCCGGCCCTAACTTCCCGCCCAATGCGTTGGCTGAGGATCTTCTCTGCCAATGTCAATGCCATAGTCCCAATCCTCTCTAATATCTACCGTATTAATCTTCAACCTGCCAACATGAATGCCTGCTACCGGACCTTGTATACCGGTATATCGTGCCGAATTGTGTAGACATCACCTTAGCGCGGAAAATCGGCAGGGATGCTATCTCGCTATCCCATGCCGATCTTCGTATTCGCATTGTCTGTTTGTTCGACGACAACCACTAGAACATATAGATTCGACTACGCGCGACCCATCTCCTGGCGAAAATCTTCGTAAAGATATACCAATTCCTTGTCAAACAGGGCCCGCTTCATATTCACCGAAGCTTCTCTAACCCGAACCAAAAAAGCGTCAGCCTCCTGAGGGCTAAGGACAATGCCATATTCCAGGAATTTAGCCATTAAGGCCTTTGTGCCAGAATGCTTACCGATGACTATCTGTCTTTGTAACCCAACTTCCTCAGGGGCAAACACTTCGTAGGTGGAAGCATTTTTCAAAACACCATCGGCGTGGATACCAGACTCGTGGGCAAACATATTTGTGCCGACAATGGCCTTCCATACCGGTAGCTCCCGCCCTGAGGCCCTAGCTACATACTCACTGGCTTCTCGGAACATATCGGTCCTAAACTGTAGATCTATGTTAGAAAGATGCTTAAGTGCCATCACTACCTCTTCCAAAGCAGCATTGCCAGCCCGCTCGCCCAGGCCATTAATGGTGACTCCTACGAATTTAGCGCCACCCCGCACACCTGCTAATGCATTGGCTGTAGCCATCCCAAAATCGTTATGGGTATGCATCTCAATCTCCAGCCCTGTAGCCTCCCGCAAAGTCCGCACCCGCTCACAGATGGTGAATGGATCCATGATCCCCACTGTATCGCAGTAACGCAACCGATCGGCACCAGCGTCCCGTGCTTCCCGACCGAATTTGATCAAAAAGTCCATATCAGATCGAGAGGCATCCTCAGCATTTACAGATACATACAAATCATGGCGTTTGGCGAAGTTTGTGGCCTCAGTCATATGCTGCAAGACCCAGTCCCGGCTAGTTTGCAGCTTATGCTTAATATGGATATCTGACGTAGAAATGGAGATGGCAACAGCGTCGACACCACAAGCCACCGAAGCTTCCACATCCTTGACTACCGCCCGGTTCCAAGCCATAATGCTCGCCTGCAAATCGGCTTGTACTATCGCCCTAATCGCGGCCTTTTCATCCCCACCCATGACGGGAATGCCCGCTTCGATTTGATGCACCCCCATGGCATCTAGAAGTTTTGCGATACGCAACTTCTCATCGTTGGCAAAAACCACTCCCGCGGTTTGCTCTCCATCTCGCAGAGTCGTATCGACAATTTGAACTGATGCTTGGTTACTAGGGTGCAGAAATCTTGATTTGGACATTTGTAACCACCTCCCAGGCAACGCTCATATAAGCTTTATGTGCCTATCTATCTGTGTCACTATGTGCCACTATTTTTTTAACTATACTCCAGGCAACAGCTTCTGTCAATGCTACCAAAATCACGCTGCCACAGATGCCGTCAAGAAAAAATAGTGACTAGTCCTGCAGCTTTTCTCGGATCATAGCATTGACTTTCTGTGGGTTGGCTTTGCCTTTAGAGGCTTTCATCACTTGCCCTACCAAAAAACCAATGGCTTGCAGTTTTCCACCTCGAACGTCGGCCACAGGCCCCGGGTGCTCGGCAAGCACCGAATCGATCATTTCCCCCAGGGAATCGGCATCACTAACTTGCCTCCACCCCTTCTCATCGATGATCTGCTCCGGAGATTTGCCTGATGCAAACATTTCAGCCAAAACATCCTTGGCGATAATATTGCTCACCGCATCAGCTTGCACCAATTTGATCAATGCGGCAAGCTCCCCAGGCCCCACCGGGGAAGCGTTTATTTCCATATCATGGGCCTTCAGCCACCGGAGGACCTCCCCCATAACCCAATTGCTCACAAGTTTGGGCTCACCAACTTCCTGTACACACGCCTCAAAATATTCCGCTAGTTCTCGACTAGTTGTGAGCACCTCTCCATCATAGTCGGGAAGCCCATATTCAGCGATAAACCGTTTTCGCTTAGCATCAGGTAACTCCGGCAATGCAGCCCTGATAGCCTCAATCCTGCTTGTATCGATCTCGATGGGATATAAGTTTGGATCTGGTAGATACCGGTAATCCGCTGCCTTCACCTTACTCCTCATGGAAAAAGTCATGCCTTTGGCTTCATCCCAATGCCTCGTCTCTGGCAGAACTGTGCCCTGATTCTCTAAAATGTGCTTCTGCCTTTCGACCTCGAACTCCAAGGCTCTTTGCACTGCTCTAAAAGAATTGAGGTTCTTGATCTCGGCCTTTACACCAAGAGTGCTGGTTCCTGCAGGCCTAAGGGAAATATTGGCATCACACCGAAGTGAGCCTTCCTCCATCTTGCAGTCGGAGACCTCTGTATACTCGAGAAGTGTTTTTAACTTTTCTAGAAATGAACGGGCTTCCTCCGGTGAGCGGATATCGGGTTTAGTTACGATTTCTATTAAGGGAATGCCCGCCCGATTATAATCCAATAGAGAATGGCTAGAGCTCATGATGCTATCCCCGGAGTGGATGGATTTACCAGCCTCTTCTTCCAGATGTACCCTCTCAATGCCTATCCGCCGTGGGGTATCCTCAAGGGAGAGTTCCACAACACCATTGCTGCAGATGGGCATATCGTCCTGTGATGTCTGATAGGCCTTGGGCAGATCGGGATAGAAATAGTGCTTCCGATCGAATTTCGAGACATTATTGATAGTGCACTGTAATGCAAGGCCTGTGCGAATGGCCAAATCTACTGCTTGGCGGTTGAGTACCGGCAACGCCCCGGGCAAACCCATGCAAACCGGACACACTTGGCTATTAGGTATGCTACCAAAGTCTGTGCTGCATCCACAAAAAACCTTTGCTTTGGTCAAAAGCTCTGCATGTACTTCCAGTCCAATAACTGCTTCCCAATTAGCCATTGGTATGCACCTCCATCTGGGGCCACCTTGGCTCTATAGAGGCCCCTTGTTCATAGGCATGACCCACTTTCAACACAGTAGCTTCATCGAAAGGTCTACCTAGAATCTGTGCCCCGAGAGGCAGACCGCCCTTCGTGTATCCGCAGGGAACGCTCAAAGCCGGTATCCCCGCAAGGTTAGCTAAGCTAGTGAAAACATCGGATTGATACATATCCATGGGATCCCCAAGCTTATGCCCTAAGGGAAATGCCGGGGTAGGCGTAGTCGGCAATAGGATCACATGACATTTTGATAGAGCGTTATCTAGATCCACCTTTATGAGAGTACGTACCCTTTGGGCCTTGGCATAGTGGGTGGCATAGTTTTCCGCCTGCAAAACAGCTGTGCCAACTAAGATGCGCCGCTTAGTCTCAGACCCAAACTGCCCCCGGGTCTTGGTAAACATAGAGACTGTATCCCGTGCCTCCAGGTCTCTCTTGCCTAGGCGCACTCCATCAAAACACCCAAGGCTAGAGCTTATCTCCGCGGAGGCCAAGATATAGAAACATGCCATGGCATATCTCCCATGGGGTAGAGAGATCTCCTCCACCCTAGCGCCCAAAGACTCCAGGACGTTTGCCACTCCATAGAGCGCTTCCTTTGTCCCGTGATCACCTAAAGTAGCGACTAGATCCTTAGGCAGCCCCACGATCATGCCACTGATATCCCCTGTTAAGGCAGCCTCATAGTCCGGTAGGCTTGCCCCGTGGGAAGTAGGGTCTTTTTCACACCAACCGGCAATTGCCTGGAGGAGCAAGGCCGCATCCCTTACATCCCGAGTCATGGGCCCAACATGGTCCATGGAGGCAGCCGCGGGAACTAGGCCATAGCGAGAGACAAGGCCATATGTGGGTTTGAGTCCAACAATCCCGCAAAAAGCCGCAGGTTGCCTAATGGAACCACCAGTATCGGAGCCCAAGGCCCCACTGGCTTCGCCGGCAATCACGGCCGCGGCGGAGCCTCCACTGGAGCCTCCTGGTACCTTAGATAAATCCCAGGGGTTGCGAGTCGGCTGAAAACTGGAGTTCTCCGTTGATGAACCTAAGCCGAATTCATCAAGATTAGTCTTACCGATAATCACTGCTCCGGCCTCTTTAAGTTTGGCCACCACGGTGGCATCAAAGGGGGGGACATAATTCTCCAAGATTTTAGAAGCACAGGTGGTCCTAATACCCGAGGTTGAGATATTATCCTTAATAGCTATGGGAATTCCACATAGGTCATCGGCATCTCCTTGGGCTAGCATAGTATCAGCCCTTTTTGCCGCTGCCATAGCTTGATCTTTGTTGAGGGTAAGGTAGGCACCCACCTTATCCTCCACCTCTTCAATTCTTGAAAACACCGAAGCCACAATCTCTTGGGATGTTGTTACACCCCTCTGCAATAGCTCCCTAAGCTGATGTATGGTCATCTGATTTAACTGCATCCTGATCGCCTCCTAAAAACGGGTGCTAGCTTTAACCCGACAGCTAGTCCTCTTCGATAATCCGAGGAACGCGAAAATAGCCATCTACTACATCGGGACCATTGGCCAGTGCGTCTACCTGTGATAGAGATGCCATCACCACATCATCCCGCATGTGGCCAGGTTGGATAACTGGGTATATAGTCGGTGGCACTTCCTCGGTGTCCACTTGTCTTAGTAGCTTGGCTGTATCCATGATATCGGATATCTGCTTAGGAAAGGCTTCCTTTTCCGCTGGCGTTAACTCTATGCGAGCAGTTGCAGCTAGATCCTCGATGTCCTTTGATGTCATTGGATTTGTCATTGACTTCTCCCCTCTACAAGACTTTCTAGATCAGCCTCAGATAGTATCTTAACTCCAAGCTCCTGGGCTCTGGTATACTTTGAGCCTGGATCTTGTCCGGCGACAACATAATCAGTATTGCGGCTAACTGAACTCGTCACCTTGCCCCCAAGCGCGCGGACCAGTTCAGCCGCCTCTTGCCGTGTATAACGCCGAAGGCTACCGGTCAACACAACGGTCTTCCCTGCTAGAGGGCTAGGGGCCTCGGTGCTGTAGACTTCTTCTGTAGCTTCCGACATGTTAACACCAGACCTTGCCAAGCGTTCAATTACCCCACGGTTTTGAGGTTCTGCCATAAACGCGATTACACTTTCGGCGATCTTATCTCCGACTAGATCAACCTTTTGTAATTCTTCCCGGGAGGCGGCCATCATGTGCTCCATTGTCTGAAAATGCATGGCTAGTTCCCGACTAGCGGCTTCACCTACCAATCGAATACCCAAGGCATATATAACCCTGGCCAAAGGACGGGATTTACTGGCCTCGATAGCCCTAAGTAGATTGTCCACTGATTTCTCACCCATCCTCGGCAGTGTGCGTAAAGCGGAACCATCTAGGTAATATAGATCAGCTGGATCTTTGACTAGACCAGCTTCCACTAGCTGACTTACTAGTGCAGGCCCTAGACCCTCAATATCCATGGCTCCCCGGGCAGCGAAATGCACCAAGCTCTCCACCAACTGAGCAGGACAAGCAGTCCCTATGCAACGGGTAACGGCTTCGCCAGGCAGGCGCTGGACTTCGGCATTGCAGACAGGACAGTGGCTAGGCATAGTGAAAACTCTCTCCTCGCCAGTGCGTTTAGATTCCACCGGCATGACAATCTCAGGAATCACGTCTCCTGCCTTGCGGATAATCACCGTATCTCCGATTCTAACGTCTTTAGCCCTAAGTATGTCGGCATTATGCAAAGTCGCTCTACTGACTGTCGAACCCGCCACCTCCACCGGCGTAAGCAAGGCCAAAGGAGTCAAGGCACCTGTTCGACCAACTTGGACTATGATATCCTCGACAATAGTAGTTGCCTCCTCCGCTGGATACTTAAAGGCTATTGCCCAGCGGGGGCTACGACCGGTGGCGCCTAAGGCCGCCTGAGCCGCCAAATTGTCCACCTTGACAACGACTCCATCAATATCATAAACCAGCTCATCCCTTTGAGATTCGATCCTTTCACAATACTTCCATACTGCCTCAACATCAGAACACCGCTCAATCAAGGGATTTACCCTAAAACCGACTTCCCTTAGATACTCAAGTACCTGCCAATGGGTGGTCAACTCTATGCCTTCGTAGTAGCCAATGGCATACATGAAGACATTGAGGCGGCGGGAGGCAGTTACACTAGGATCTAGCTGACGCAGAGACCCTGCCGCAGCGTTACGGGGATTGGCAAACAAGGTCTCGCCCATCTCCCCCCGGCGGCGATTCAGATCATCAAAGGCCCGGCGATCCATATATGCTTCTCCCCGGACTTCCATTATGGGTGGCAAGTCTTCTCCCCTCAACCGTAAAGGGATACTATTAATGGTCCGCAGATTCTGGGTAATATCCTCTCCCCGCTCCCCATCGCCCCGGGTGGCACCCCGTACAAATACTCCATCTTCATATGTCAAAGAAATTGCCAGCCCATCGATTTTGGGCTCCACCACATAGATCACTGGTCCTTGGAGCCAACGCTGTATTCGACCATCAAAATCCCAAAGCTCCTCTTGAGTAGTGGCATTATCCAGGCTAAGCAAGGGTATGCGGTGCTCCACTTGCCCAAACCCTGCCAAAGGTCTGCCACTTACCCGCTGCGTCGGTGACGAGGGCTGCACTAACTCGGGGTAGGCAGCCTCTAGCTCCCGTAATCGCCCCATGAGCTGATCATACTCAGCATCAGCGATTTCAGGACTATCTAGTACGTAATATCGATAATCATGATAGCGCAACTGCTCACTTAGGGCAGCAATCTCTTGCCTAGCTTTTTCTAATCTTTCCAAAGGCAAATCCCCCTTTATACATTAGGACAGGGAATCGCCATCCCTATCTATTTGGCATTGTTTTTAGGTCAGCATAGAAACTTTTGGGCCAGACCATTTCCCACCAAAATCTGTCATAGCAGACCGAACACTAGACTATTATTGTGATAGAGCGCCACCTCTAGGCCGCACCACAATCAATTAAAGGCTTCCTCTAGGTGGAATTCACTCAAAGGAGAGTATCGCCCAATATGTATATCCCCAGGCGACATTTACTTAAGATACTCGTTATTATGATAGCATTAATAGTATCGGCAATCCTGGCCATTTCCTACTTGCCGGACATTCGCCCCACATGGATTGCCACCTATTGGGAGCCAGAGTTCGATTATTTGCCCGATTATGCCCGGGGTCCCCAAATCGGTGCCGCAAGTGCCCTTTTGCTAGAGGCCACTACTGGCACCGTGCTCTATGCCAAAAACGAACATGTGCGTCGCCCCCCTGCCAGCACCACTAAGATTCTCACAGCCCTCATGGCTTTGGAGGATGGTAACCTTAGAGACATCGTCAGCATTAGCCAACGGGCCTCTAGTGTGCGGGGCTCTAGCGCCCATATCTCCTCCAAGCAACGTATACCCTTAGGTGAGCTCTTGTATGGCCTGCTACTGCCCTCAGGCAACGACGCGGCTGTGGCCATCGCGGAACATTTGGCCGGTACAGAGGCCGCCTTCATGGGGAAAATGAATACCCGAGCCCGGGAACTCGGTGCCCTAAACACCCACTTTACCAACCCCCATGGCCTCGATAGTCCAGATCATTATTCTACAGCCTTTGATCTTGCCATGATTACCCGGGTAGCTTTACTTTACCCTAAATTCGCTGAAGCAGTGGGTCAGACCCAGCACAATGCAGATTACGATGGTTCCCGTTGGTCATGGTATAACACTAATCGATTACTATTTTCCTTTGAGGGAGCCGAAGGCGTGAAAACTGGTACCACTAGTGGTGCTGGCCACTGCTTAGTGGCCGCAGCTTCTAGAGACGGCCGTCAGCTTATTAGTGTCGTTCTCGCAAGTCCAAGTCGTTGGCACGAATCTGCAAACCTATTGGAATATGGTTTTAAAGAGTTTCATCTACTGCCCTTGGCCGAAAAGGGGCAAGCCCTAGCTAGTGTCAATGTGCAAGGGGGACTTTACCAGGAAGTCACTGCGTTAGCCGGGAGCACCCTCCACAAAGTAGTGCGGAACCCCGATATCGATGATATCCGCTCTCATATGATCATCGAAAAGACAACTGCCCCCATTCACCGAGGACAGAAAATAGGAGAGGTGCGATACACCCTCCGGGACGAACTCATCGGTCAAATCCCCCTAGTAGCGGCCAACAACGTACCCCGACCCACAATCTTCCACCGACTCTTCTACGGGATAATAAACCTTTTTAGAGCTTCTCCAAAGGAGTATAACCCGCAAGAAATCGCTTAATCCCCTGATCGGGAAAGGCAACAGCCACAATGGTGTCTGCCCCTTGGCCACTTACAGAGATCACTGTCCCTTCACCAAAATGGGCGTGCCTTACCTTAGTCCCCGTCTCTAGCTCTTTGATCAAGGTGGTACCATCGGCTGTGGTCTCCTGGCTTGGCTGTGACTGCCTTTGTCTAGTCCGCTCTACGGGAAATCGCAATACTTTACTTTGGGCACTGCCGGAGCCATATCCCTCCTGGTTTTGACCAAGCTCCTCTATATGATCCTGGGGTATCTCCTCCACAAACCGGGATATAAAGTTTTGATTAGTTGTGCCATACAATGTACGTAGCTGGGCACAAGTAAGATATAAAGTTTGCATGGCCCTGGTGATCCCCACATAGCAGAGCCGTCTTTCTTCTTCGAGTTCTGCCGGTTCCCATAGGGCACGGCTATGGGGGAAAACGCCTTCTTCCATACCTACCAAGAAGACAACGGGAAATTCAAGCCCCTTAGCGGCATGCAAAGACATCATCACCACTGCTTCGGCCCCATCGTCAAGTAGATCCACATCGGCAACTAAGGCCACATGCTCAAGAAATCCACTAAGGTCGGCCTCGGGAGTCTCTTCTTCGTATTGCTTTGTTACAGACAAGAACTCCTTCAAGTTTTCCACCCGGCCATCGGCTTCATTTGTACGCTCTCCCTGCAACTCCGCTAGATACTTGGTGTCTTCTAGGACCAACTCTGCTATGCGGGTGAGACTCACCTTGCCTAACTTTGCCCTAAGACCTTCAATAATCTTTTGAAACTCCCCCAGGGCACCAACGGCCCGTCCACCTAGTCCCGGAATTGCATCCACATGCTCTAAGGCATCATAGAGGCTGATGTCATTGGCTAATGCATAATCCTCTAGTCTCCCCAGAGTAACATCTCCAATTCCCCGCTTAGGGACATTGATCACCCGGCGCAGGCTATAGGAATCTGCCGGGTTCTCCAATAGGCGTAAGTAGGCGATGAGGTCTTTGATCTCTTTTCTTTCGTAGAACCGCAAACCTGCCACGATCACATAGGGTATGCCCCGCCCCATGAATTCCTCTTCAAAAGTTCTGGACTGGGAATGGGTTCTATACAAGACAGCAAAATCCTGATAGCTCCTGCCCGCCTGCTTTAGTCTTTGAATCTCACTAGCTACAAACCGCGCTTCCTGCCGTTCATCACTGGCCCTATGCAGGAAAATCGGATCGCCCCCGGCTTTATCGGTCCACAGCTCCTTGTCCTTACGTCCAAGATTATTGGCAATCACTTCATTGGCTGATTGTAGAATCTTCTCTGTGGATCGGTAATTTTGCTCCAGCTTAATGGTCTTTGCGTCGGGATAGTCTTTTTCAAACTCCAATATGTTGCGGATATCTGCTCCCCGAAACCGATAGATACTTTGATCGGCATCTCCCACCACGCAAAGGTTGCGATATTTGCTGGCTAGAAGGTTAATCAGTACATACTGGGCATGATTAGTATCTTGGTACTCATCCACAAGGATATAGCGGAAACGTTCCTGATACCAACCTAATACCTCGGGTTCTTGGCGAAATAACCGAACTGTTACCATGATCAAATCATCAAAATCCATGGCATTGGCTGCCACCAATTTGCTTTGATATTTGCTATAGATGCGGGCAATAGTCTTGTCCCAGAAATCCCCCGCCTTCAATGCATATTCATCAGGGCTCATAAGCTCATTTTTTGCCCCACTGATGGCATTTAAGGCCGCCCTAGGTTCAATGCGCCGGGTATCAAGGTTAAGTTCCTTCATAACGTCCCTAACCACCATGAGCTGATCCGCCGTATCAAAGATCAGGAAATTCCGCTCATACCCAACCTTATTGGCCTCCCGCCGCAATATTTGTACACAAGTGGAGTGGAAAGTTGCCACCCAGACTTGCTCTCCCAAGGGGCCTACTATTCTAGTCACCCGCTCCCGCATCTCTTTAGCCGCTTTATTGGTGAAGGTCACGGCCAAAATAAAGTAAGGGGGAACACCCCTAGCTGCAATCAAATGGGCCACTCGGTACGTTAGTACCCGGGTCTTGCCACTCCCTGCCCCCGCCACTACCAGTAGCGGTCCATCTCCATGGAGCACCGCAGCTTTTTGTCTAGCATTAAGAGAATTGAGAATATCCAAAACGAAACTCCCTCCGGTCAACTCGCCAGGGCCTAGCTCAGTTGTTTTCAACCCATGCCCCCATGGGGGCAGCCACTAAAATCCATGACCTGTGATATGGTCTATGATCTACGTGATTTTAGCTCTCGGAACACAGCCCCAGGATTTGTGCCCCTTTCCGCCATGAGCACTAAAGTATGATAATAAAGATCCGCCAATTCATACACCAACTCATCCATGCCAGGGTTCTTGGCCGCAATCACTACTTCTGTGGCCTCTTCCCCAATCTTCTTGAGGATCTTATCAAGTCCCTGGGTGAAAAGGTAGTTTGTGTACGATTCCTCCACAGGATTTTGCCGACGGTGCTGCACAACTTGAAAGAGCTCATTGAGAATACTAGGTGAACTACTACCATAGACCACTTCCGGATCGAAGGTAGCCCGAGGCTCCTGGGTAGAGGTCAGAGGCCCAGGGCTGTTACCATATTCCACAGGGTTATGAAAACAGGACATATACCCCTCGTGACAGGCACCCCCGCCTATTTGCTCCACCTGGATGAGCAAAGCATCAAAATCACAGTCCGCAGTAACGCTCTTTACCACTTGATAGTGACCTGAGGTTTTCCCTTTCTCCCAAAGCTGTTGCCGACTGCGGCTCCAAAACCACGTTCTACCGGTCTGGAGTGTTTTATCTAAAGCCTCCCGATTCATAAAAGCCATCATCAAGACATCGCCTGTGGCATGATCTTGGATAATAGCCGGAATCAGTCCATTCTCCCTAAACTTTAGGTCCGACATATCCACCGTCATTTCCCCCTTGTTGATTCGGTGGTCAAAATTCCATGGGTATACCTTGCTCAAAAAGATATTCCTTTACCTGCTGGATGGAGAAAGTGCGATAGTGAAAGACCGATGCTGCCAAGATGGCACTAGCTCCACCTACTAGAAACGCATCCCGAAAATGCTCCAATTCACCGGCCCCACCTGAGGCGATAATGGGCAAAGGTACCCGATCTGCCACGGCACGATTTAGCTCATTATCATAACCGTCACGGGTCCCATCGGCATCCATGCTCGTTAAGAGAATTTCGCCGGCTCCCAATTCACATAATCTAGCTACCCACTCCAGGACGTCAAGCCCTGTGGCCACACGACCACCCCGGCCATAGACTTCCCAGTGGTAACCACTAGATGACATCTCCCCTTGGCGCTTGGCATCTACTGCCACGATAATCCTCTCTTGGCCAAAAGCAAGGGCAGCTTCTTTGATAAGATTCGGCTTTTCCAAAGCAGCAGTACTCACCGAAACCTTGCTGGCACCAGCTTCTAGTAGGGCCTCCATATCACCTATGCTTCTGATTCCTCCACCTACTATGAGAGGGATGCTGATGGCTTGAGCTGTCTCCCGAATACTCTCTGCCATAGCCCTACGCCCTTCATGGGAGGC
>JAAZMF010000136.1 GCA_012798955.1 Bacillota bacterium
ACATCCTGCAAATACACGTGGTGGAACTTGCCGCTTTCCCGGCTGGCTTCGTACATGTGCAAAGCAGCCTCCCTACATTCATCACATGCATGCCAAGGGATCAAGATAGCCGCAATTATTGTGGCTCTACCCCGGCCACGGGTACCACCTGAATAGATAGAGCGCCACCCGCTACAGTTAGAACAAAGCCGAATTTGCTCCCGCTGCTCCTCCATTATCCCATCGGTATCATAGTAAATACTGCGCTGTCTCTCAAAGGTGGGTCCTTTGCCAAACACCGACTCTAGATCCACATCCTGGCGGGTAGCCCAGAGCTCCTGCAATTCACCGACGGTACCCTTGATGAGCTCTGTCACCTGCGGGGATTGCCTTATCTTTTCCTTTGACAAGTTGGGCTCTATAGCACCTGAGTAATCTAGACCAGCTAGTGCCAGTAACAAAGCAGCATTTACGTAGGGTAAGGCTCCCTCAATGGAATAGCCACCCTCTAGCACGACCAAGTCCGGTGCCAAAAGCTCCGTTAATCGGGCATAACCTTGGGCAGTCACATTCATATTGGTCAAAGGATCACTATAGTGATTATCCTGACCGGCGGCATTGATAACCACATCTGGCTTGTATTCTGCTAGAATGGGCAAAACAAGCTGAGTGAGGGCATACAAGAGCCCTTCATCACCGGTACCCGGGGGTAAAGGAACATTGATGGTCTGGCCATAGGCAGCAGGACCTCCCCGTTCACTGATGAAACCTGTGCCCGGATATAAGGTGCGCCCATCTTGATGAAGGGAAATATGCAATATCCCCGGGTCATTGTAGAATATGTCCTGGGTGCCATCGGCATGGTGGGCATCAGTATCAACTATGGCTATGCGCAAATCCGGCCCATAAGTATGACGGATATGCTCCACCATGATAGCCTCGGTATTAATCATGCAAAAACCTCTAGAACCGTGTACAATCCGGTTAGCATGGTGACCTGGTGGCCGTAAAATGGCAAAGGCTCGATCAACTTGGCCGGTAAACACCAGATCCGCGGCAGTAATAGTTCCACCCGCGGAGATTCTGTGGGACTCAGTCACTAGTTTGTCTGTGGAGGGCACACAGACATGCACCCGGTCAATTTGGGCGTTGTCCGCGACGGC
This sequence comes from Bacillota bacterium, assembly GCA_012798955.1. Lineage (GTDB taxonomy): Bacteria > Bacillota > Limnochordia > DTU087 > DTU087 > JAAZMF01. The sequence goes on from JAAZMF010000136.1 coordinate 1,143, forward strand.
CGGTCTAAACTCTTCGATCCCTGGCACATCCAGCAGTCCCTCTTCTATGATCTGATCTCGAGTATATAAAAGCCGTTCTTCCCTTTCCGGATGATCCGGCGAAATAGCCCAATCAAAGGCAGGGAAGAAAACTAGGCCTACTTTGTATTTAGTTGCTCCCATGGGGATCATCCTTCCCTGACGGGATCGACTGTCCACTTTCATCTTGTGAACTAGGTACACCAATCCGTCGCACACTAGGCCTCACCTGGGCTCTAATGGTAAAGATGCGCCCAGTTGTGTAGAAACCCCGCACCAGATTAAAACTCTCTTCTTCCATAATAACTATATCATCCAACTCCGTAACACCAAGTTCAGCTCCCTTACTTGCCGCCCACCGGGTGGCCTCTGCCCGGGCCTTCTTTAAATCAAAGAAGACGGGCCGGGGTATCTTTCCTACATAGTCCATTTCTGGCACTGTCATAGTCGCCAAAGCAGTGTCGGCATGGAGTGTCACCGCTGCTGTGGGTCGGCTGGCTGCTGCTCCCACTGCATTAGCCTCTTTGTGATGGGGCAATATCTCCCACGGTATGTCCATGGATCTAGCCACAAGGGGAATAAACACTTCCGCCGGTCCCCCCAACCCCACAATGACCTGGGGCCTGATATTTTCCGGGGCCAGTAGCTCTGATACAGTATATACCGGTCTCGCTTCTAGATCCCTGTAAACACCCAGAATGGCCTCGATTAGCTGCCTATTAAATGCATCAACTATGGCTTTTGCCATGGCTTCCATGTCTAGTCCTAGCGCTTCACCAAGACCGGCCACAGCTTGGCGAGCTCGGGTAGCATCCCCCAGAGAAGCCAAGCCTAAAGCGACTGCGGCATCGGTGGGAGTGACCTTTGTGCCACCTAAGGCAGCCGGTACACCAGCCCGTCTAGGGCCGATGGCTAGTTGCCACCGCCTTTCTCCCCCTTCGCCTTGGTCCTCGTGGTGCTGCCTGTGCTCTACTACCCTTACCTCCGAATCACCGCCTAAGCCCATGGATCGGGCAAATAGAGCGGGCACCAATGTCTTATGGTGGGCAATCTCGGCTCCTTGCCTTTGAAAAACAGCTTCGCCTCCCACCTGCACAGCAATATCAGTGGTAGTACCACCAATGTCCACAATCACGGCATTGGCCCCTTCATGCATCATCAAAGCCTGGGCTCCCATGATACTAGCCGCAGGTCCAGACAAGATAGTCTCCACTGGCCTGATGAGGGAATCCTTTAGGGTCATAGTACCGCCATCGGCCTTTAATAGATAAACACTGCTAATGTTCCTTCCTTGGATAATCAGATTGTCCACCATATCTACAAACTGAGCCTGTTGCCCAGCAACACTAGCATTCAGATAGCTGGTGGCCAGACGTCGTGGGAAGTTGGGGCGCCCAGACAGCCTGTGCCCTAGAGTAATATGGCGAAAATCCTGGTCATGGACTTTAGCCATACCCTCAATCTCCAGCTCATGGACAGGATTTCTATGGGAAAACTTGCCCACCACCGCTAAGGCCATATAACCCTCCCTATGTGCGTTTCTTAGCCTTTGCTGGATTTCTACTGGGTTAAGACCCGCCACTTCCCTGCCCCGATGATCGATAGAACCCCTTAAGAGCTCTACAGGAAATCCTAAGCCAAGCTGTTCTATGCGCATTCCGGGACCAGGTATGGCAAGCACAGCTACAGGATCACCTTGATCCTCAATAATGGCATTGGTGGACAAAGTCGTGCTTAGATGTAATTGAAATGGCTCCCCCTTCCCATGGCCGTTAAGTACTGCCTCTAGAGCCGCCATAGTGCTTTCTACTAGATGGGCATGATCTGTGGGTACTTTAGCTGTGGCCACAACAACGCCGTCTCTAATTAGCGCGGCATCGGTGTTAGTACCCCCTACATCTATACCTGCAATATACATAACTCCACCTTCCACAAATTGCTAGCTCCTAGTAAGCCTTACCTATAGAGCTAGCGAACTCCTGCTTTGCTCACCATGGATGTTAGCTATGGCTACTGTCATGCCCCAATGCCCCAGCCAAAGGGTTTTCATTTCTAGAAAACAAAAAGGGGTTTTTAGCCACTAGCGGCCTACCCCTTCTGATCCACCTATTTGCTGTCATGCTTTGGTTAACGCTCAATCATGCCTGCGGTACCGGCTAGTTGCGTGGCAACATGCTCCCGGGTCACCCAGGCAATATCTCCCTTGTATGTCTGCTTGAGGGTCATGACTGCATTACCCATCTGCACACCAAGCTCAGGGCCCTGCTCCAAGAAGCCAGTGAGGAATCCGCCGGCAAAGGCGTCTCCTGCGCCGAGGCGATCCACGGTGATCAAAGTCCCTGTTTGCTCCGCTGCGTATGTCTTCCCATGGGATGAACAGACTACCCGCCAAAGGGCACTGG
>JAAZMF010000137.1 GCA_012798955.1 Bacillota bacterium
ACGCTTGGAATCAGTCAAGCAACAATCTAATACCAACTAGGCTCGCCGCATCTACCCCAAAGGTCACCTGGGTATCTTGCACTTCTGGTTTGGGCAGCTTCGTTAAAGCCTGTTCATTTAGATCAACTAGCACTGCTTCCCTAATATCACGGCAGAAAGCCAGCGTCACCTGGGTTTCCTGACCTTCTGTCTCATACAAGCGAATGATCATCTCTTTACTTGTTCCGTTCTCAGGCATCTTAACTGCGGATATGGCCACACTACCTGCTTTGAGGGTAATAAACCCGTGGCTCAAAGGCCACTCCCCCTTTTGAGGCTTTGCTGACAACACTGTCAAGGGGTGACAGTAATCATAAGCCGTCTCAATCAACCCTTGTTTGGTAGTTGCAGTCGTTACACATAAAGCCAAACGGAAGCTGTGTATGCCAAACTCCGGATAGGGATCAGGATCATAGGAACTACGGATCAGGCTAACGGCCAAAGCATTATCATGGCCCCTGAAGCCGTATTTAGAGTCAGTGAGCAGCATCAAGCGACTTCTCTGATTTTCTGGACCAACCCCCAGCATCCAGCTGTTACCTGGCACATCCATATCCATGGGCTGCCGTTGAATAGTCCCGAAGGGCACATCATACAGATAGTTGTCACATGAATAGGACACAGGTGCATAAAAACCTAACTGAGGTATATAATGCTTGGGATTAGCCCGCTCTTGCCAATCACATTTAACATCATAGTTAAGGACTGTGCTGCCCTCATCTAGGGATATGGTTACATCCAGCTTCGAGTCACCAAACTCAACTTGGTAGGTCAGGCTTTGCCGCAACACACCTTGGCAAAAGCCTACCACCCGCACGTTCTGCACCAAATCCGAAACATCCATATATCTGCCTATTCGCCATGACGTCATGCCCAAAGTAGGGTCTTCCCCGATAAGGCGGAAGATGCCCGAGGGGCGGTGGGCACAAACCAGGTCTTCGCCAGTTCGCTTGTCCTGTAAGGCGATCAAAGCACAACTTTGAGTATCCAGCACAGTTTTGATTACTTCATTCTCCAAAATAAAACAGGCTGGTTTCTCTACCCGAGGCTCACGATTATGGCGAATTGGTATCTCAAAATCATCGGTTTCAGTAATCACATAGGTAGCATAACCATAGGCGGGTACATCCACATCTAACAGTAACCGCACAAAGCTATGGCCCCAATAGTGGTTAAACCCGTGATCAACCAACTGATACTCGACGATCTCACCTTTGCTATCTCGGCATACGAGCCTTTCTAGATCCCCACTCCAATCCCAAATAACTACTTCAGTCAATTCTCGCCTTCGAGTAATGGAGGGATTAAACACATGGAAGATGCGGCCCTTCCCTGCACCCCTAGAGCTTTGAGATATGCGAAATCCCTCTACTCCAAACCCTACTCCCGCACCTTCAGCAATAGTATCCGTCGTATCCTCTGGCGGCACCAAGGCAGCAGTACCGATATTTGCCGCAAGGGTCTGCAAAGCTAGTTTCTTACTAGCACCGGCGATGGCCATGGTTTCTTGAAATAGCCCCCGGGCATGTTCCCGGGTGTCGATAACCCCCGAACCTGGGATAATGTCATGGAATTGATTGAAAAGTACGTGGCGCCACCCCTCAAAGAAGCGATCATGGCTATACTGCCAGTCGGCATTGATTGCGGCCAAAGTACCAAAAGTTTCAGCTTCATTGAGTGCCGCTTCACCTATACGGTTGGCGGCCTTAATCCTAGCCTGACTTGTGTAGCAGCCTGTAAAGATAAAGTTCCGCTCACCGCGTACCTCAGGGAGCTGGTCTTTGGCCTCCTCTACCTCTCGGAAGAATTCCTGGTAAGTGCCAAAAACTAACCTTGGAAATACTGGCCAACTATTCATGTCTATGATCTTTTCAATATCCCGCCTAGTGGGGCCTCCACCATGATCCCCCACACCATAGACTTTCAGCCCTGAAGTGAGCCCATACTGAGCACAGAATCCCGGAATATACATGACCATCTCAGGGTCTATGGATGCATTGTACCAGAACGGCTCCCGATAAACGATGATCGATCGACCAGACGGGGCCACCCACCTTTGCAGGTAGTGCCCTGCATCCCCCCGACAATGATAATAGTATTTCACGCCACCTTGGGTCAGAACTTCCGGAACATTAACGCTGTGACCAAAGGTATCTGGCTCAAAATCGAGATTTAGTGATTCAGGTTTTATGTCAAGCAAGCGGGAAAGATATCGCTTCGTATAAAGTAGGTGGCGGGCCATGCTCTCACCATTGGGCATATTCTTATCTGCCTCAACCCAGGTGGAAGCCGTTACCTCCCAACGCCCCTCATGTACCCTGCTTTTGATCTCGTCTAACATGCCCTGACCAAAATCCTCTACGATCTTATATACCGAGGCTTGGGATTGGGAGAAAGTAAAATCGGGGTATTCCTCCATCAAATCTAACATTGTACGGAATGTATCTAGGGTAATCGCCACAGTTTCGTCCCAGCGCCACATCCAGTTCATATCGATATGGGCATGGGCCACACAGATCATGCGATAGGCTTTAGCTCGGCCTTGAAGACCGTCGAGCATATTCTCGGCTTCCTGCCCACAAGCGGCCGTAATCCCGCCATTTTGAGCATGTTCATTGAGCACAAACCCCAAAACGGAATCGATCAGCTCCTGGTATCTGCCCTCATCTACCTGGGAAAGCCGGTAAGCAAATTGAAGCTGCGCAGCTATTCTCTCCGCCCAGTAGCTACCTACCTTGGCTTTGTCTAGTAAAGCAAGACGAGATTCAATACTGATTGCCAACATCCCCCTTCAAAAAAGCAAAATTGGATCCACCCGCCGCAATTGTTCGACAACCCAATGTCACATACCTTCATAATTGCTTGACATATGCCACCTATGTCAGATATACTTTAATGGGCATATGTCCATAACATAGCCCTAGTTCATTCAATAACAGGAGGATGCACAAGATGAAAATCGCTGTTTCGGCGAAAGGTCAGGGGCTAGACTCCCCTATAGATCCGCGTTTTGGTCGTGCGCCATACTTTATTATCTGCGACGCCACCACCCAACATCTAAAAACCCTGCCTAACGACAGTTCCACTGCCCAAGGCGGTGCGGGGATTCAGGCTGCCCAACTTATGGCCGATGAGGGTGTAACCATAGTTATTACCGGTAGTGTAGGGCCTAAGGCTGAGCAAGTACTAACACAGGCTGGGATCAAGGTTTACAATGTCAAAGGTGGCTGTGTATGCGATGCCCTAAAGGCCTATGAACAGGGTAATCCTGAAACTATCCCCAACGAGCCGCTGCATTCAGATAGCCAACAACCCAGCAAGAAACGCAGATTCAGGGTCGCCATTGCCACCGATGGTGACAGAGTTGCAGCCCATTTTGGACACTGCCCCCACTACACAATAGTAGATGTTGCAAATGGTCGAATCGAAAAGCAAAAGGTAATCCCTAACCCTGGTCATAGACCTGGTTTTTTGCCCGGGTATCTAGCTGACCTTGGGATCAATTACATGATATCCGGTGGCATGGGGGCCAATGCCGAAGAGCTGTTTGACCAGCGCTCCGTTAAGGCCATAACAGGAGTACAGGGCCAGATTGACGATGTAATCAAGGCCTGTCTCGATGGCAAGCTAACGGCTGGCCCAAGCCTCTGCGACCATGACCAGTAATTCAGCCCTTTCGGAGTGGAGGTGAGGAACCAATATGCTAATAGCCGTAGCTAGCGGCAAAGGTGGAACCGGGAAGACCACAGTAGCAGTCAATCTAGCCTTAACGCTGCAAAATAAGTTACCGGTAACGCTTCTAGACTGTGATGTAGAGGAACCCAATGCTCACCTGTTTCTGCAACCTGCTTTTACTAAGCAAGAAAAGGTTCTCACAACCATGCCCGTTGTGGATGATACTAGGTGTGATGGCTGTGGCCAATGTAGTGTGTTTTGTGCTTTCAATGCCATAGCCATGGTTGAGAGAAGGCCCATGATCTTCCCAGAGCTTTGCCATGGTTGTGGTGGCTGTAGCCTTGCTTGCCCCACCAACGCTATTAGTGAAGTCTCCCGGGAGATCGGGCGAGTAGATATCGGCAACTCTTACAATATCCAGATGTCCAGAGGCTATTTGCAGATTGGTAGCCCCTTGGCTCCCCTCGTAGTCGGTGCCGTGCGGGAGACGGCGCCATGGGACCACTCAAGCAAAGCAATAATCATCGACGCTCCACCCGGTACAAGCTGTGCGGTGGTGGCTGCAGCTCAGAACACCGACTTTTGTCTATTAGTAACTGAACCTACACCCTTTGGTCTCAATGACCTGCGCCTAGCCGTAGAACTAGCCAAGAAGCTAGAGTTACCCCATGGAGTCGTCATTAACCGTGCAGGACTAGGAGACCGGGGAGTATATGATTACTGCCACAAGAAGAGGCTTCCCATCTTGATGGAAATCCCCTTCGACAAAAAGTACGCTGCATGCTATGCCAGGGGCGGACAATTGGTGGAAGAATTTGCTGACCTCAAAAGCAAGTTCGCTAGGCTTTGGGATCAAATCCAGGCACTCGGCCAATGTACTACTCACCCTACAGGCACAGGAAGGGGTTAATCGATATATGAAAGAGCTACTGGTGATTAGCGGCAAGGGAGGCACGGGCAAAACCTCAATTACTGCGGCTTTTGCTGCTCTAGCCGATAACATGATTATCGCTGATTGTGATGTAGACGCGGCCAATCTTCATATGCTATTGCAGACTGGGTCAAGCGAGCGAGAGGATTTCATCGGTTCGCAGAAGGCCATAATAGACCCTGAGCGCTGCACCGACTGTGGCATCTGCGAAGAGTACTGCCGATTTGGCGCTATCCGAGGTGTCGGCCCACACCGTGTAGTCGCTTCTTTGTCCTGTGAGGGGTGTGGTGTTTGCCATCTTGTCTGCCCTGTAGATGCCATCACTCTAAAAGAGCATGTGTCCGGACAGTGGATTACGTCAGACACCGCCTATGGACCCTTAGTCCACGCTCAACTAGGTATAGCAGAGGAGAACTCTGGCAAGCTGGTAGCTAAAGTCAGGGAAGAGGCCCAACGCATCGCCACTGCTCACAACGGAGAGTTTATCCTTATCGACGGTCCACCCGGTACCGGGTGTCCGGTAATCTCTAGCATATCTGGTGTGGATTTGGCGCTGATCGTAACAGAACCAACCATTGCCGGTCTTCACGACTTGGCTCGCATCGTGGATCTTACCGCCCATTTTGAGGTGTCTGCCATGGTCTGCATTAACAAATTCGATCTAGACAGAACGTACTCTGACAGGATTGAGTCCTATTGCCATGAGCACGACGTAGAAGTCGCCGGACGCATTCCCTTCGATGAACAAGTAATACATGCCCTAGTCAAAGGGCTACCTGCCGTAGATAAGCATGCAAATAGCCCCTTGACAAGTGAAGATAGCGCAGCGAAGGCGATCAAGAATGTATGGACGGCCGTATTGCATCACTTAGAGATGTTGCCAAGATAGGCATAGTTTATCTCATGGTTTCTCTCATGGTTTCTCTCCCTGCCTCCGGCCGATTTTCAGTCGCCAATTTGCGACACTTCCTTATAGCTCCACCTCTTCAGCCTTAGTGCGTTAGTGACTACAGAGACTGAGCTAAAGGCCATAGCTGCCCCGGCTACCACCGGAGATAGGAGCCCCAGCGCCGCCACAGGGATGCCTATGGTGTTATAAATCAGAGCCCAAAAGAGATTTTCCTTAACATTCCGCATGGTGCTCCGACTAAGTTGAATTGCTGCCACTACACCCTTGAGGTCACCCCTAATCAGGGTGATATCAGCGGACTCAATAGCCACATCGGTGCCAGTACCTATGGCAAACCCTACATCGGCTGTAACTAGGGCAGGGGCGTCATTGATCCCATCTCCCACCATGCCCACGATCAAGCCCTGATCTTTAAGTCTCTGCACCTCCCTAGCCTTATCCTCTGGCAAAATCTCCGCAAGAACATGGTCTATACCCACCTCTTGAGCAATCGCTGCCGCGGTGCGCTGATTGTCACCAGTGAGCATATACACATCAAGACCCATGTGCCTCATAGCTTGAATTGCCTCAAGTGACGTGGGTTTGATCGTGTCAGCTACCGCCGCGATCCCGCCAAGGGCCCCATCTATAGCCACTAACATGGCCGTCTTACCTGCACGCTCCAGATCCTGTAACTGCTCTTCTACCTCCTGAACTCCAATGCCATTCTCCCGCATTAGCCTACGATTACCTATCAAAAGCCTATGCCCATCCACCTCAGCACTGATCCCCTGTCCTGGGACGGCCGTAAAATTCTTTGGTTCACCAAGCTCCAAATTGCGGGCTCTCGCACCCTGAACAATCGCCTGCCCTAGAGGGTGCTCGGAACCCCTCTCAGCACTAGCCACAAGGCGTAGGGTTTCATTCTCAGAAAAGTTCTGGAGACTCACCATATCGGTAAGTTCCGGTTCGCCCTTTGTTACAGTACCAGTCTTATCCAAGACAACTACATTTAGTTTATGGGCGTTTTCCAGATGTTCCCCGCCTTTAATCAGAATACCGTTTTCTGCCCCTTTACCGGTCCCCACCATGATGGATGTAGGTGTTGCCAACCCTAAAGCACATGGGCAAGCAATTACCAACACAGCAGTCATATTGATCAAAGCCCTAGTAAAATTGCCTGGATCCCCCCAAAGATACCAGATACCAAAGGTCAAAATAGCTATACCTACCACCCCAGGGACGAATTTGCTGGAAATAATATCTGCCATACGCTGTATGGGAGCCTTCGAACCCTGAGCCTCTTCCACAATGCGAATAATTTGGGCTAAAGCCGTATCCCGCCCTACCTTAGTTGCTTCAAAGGTAAGAGAACCGTGCTTATTGATGGTGGAACCTATTACTTCATCTCCCACCTGTTTATCAATTGGCACACTCTCACCGGTAAGCATGGACTCGTCTATGGCAGAAAAGCCCTCCGTAATCACCCCATCCACGGGAATCCGCTCACCGGGACGTACAATGACCAGATCGCCCACTTTTACATCCTCAATGGGGATATCAATTTCGATATTGTCTCTGATCACCCGGGCAGTCTTTACCTGTAGCCCCATGAGCTTCTTGATAGCTTCCGAAGTCCGGCCTTTGGCGATGGCCTCCAAGAGCTTCCCTAAGATGATCAAAGTGATAATCACCGCTGAGGATTCAAAGTATACTTCATGAAGACCAAGGCTAGCGCCCCAAAGCACAACAGCCACACTGTAGAAATACGCGGCACTTGTTCCTAGGGCAACTAGTACTGACATATTGGCGCTGCCGGATTTTAATGCAAAGTAGCCATCTTTATAGAACTGCCAGCCGGCGACAAACTGAACCGGTGTAGCTAGAAACAACTGAAACCAGGGCTCCAATAGTATTCTGGGCAGTCTATTAGTAATCCCCAAATGAACCAGCATGGTCAAAAGCAAGGGTAAGGAAAAAGCAAAAGAGAAAACAAACATCCCCCGTTGCTTCCGGATTTCCCTTTCCCTTTCCAGCCGATGGGCATCCACCTCAACTTGACTAGATAGGTCATGGGCCCTATAGCCAATCTCTTCTATAGCCCGCTGTATATCTGCCACTTTGAGGGTGGAGCTATCATATTCTATGGAAGCCCTCTCCCCCGCTAAATTAACTGATGCCTCATATACACCAGGTAACCCCTGTAATTGTTTCTCAACTCGGCCGGCGCAGACGGCACATGTCATACCACCGACTGAAATCTCTGCACGCTCTTTCATAAGCTCACCTCCGGGAATCGAATATACCCTACGGGGGTATTGTACCTCCTTCCCATCCATTAGTCAATAGATTAGCGTCGAAAATACCTTGCCTAACATGCATTGTTCCCACTAGCCATAGGCTCTATCATCCGTAATCCGGGCTACCCTCAACAAGGAATAGTCCAACACCAGCAAGAAGAGTCATCTGGGGCCTCGATATTCGGGGCGTGAAGATAGACATTGGCTTTGCCATAGCTTTGCCCAAGCCCATGGCGGTATTGTATATTTATGGTTAGAAGGAGGACTACCATGGTGAAAAAACGGGCCAACGACCTAGGTGGCAAAGAATGGGCCAGATATTCCATCAGTGTTTGGAATGACATATCCAAAACCGGTGATGAGCGGAGACTCCGGCACCCCGCCATGTTTCCGGAGATGCTGGTTAAGCGGGTTATTAGCTGTTTCACCACCAGTGAAGAGCTCTATGTACTTGATCCATTCATGGGCAGTGGCACAACTTTAGTCGCAGCCCAAGACATGGGGCGCCATGGCATAGGTTTTGAACTAAACCCCGAATACGCAGAATTGGCAAAACGGCGCCTGGCCCAGACTAATCTGTTTGGCACTGACACCTTCAGCATATACAACCAAGATGCCAACACCATCCCCAGGGTACTCCAACACGATTCCATGGATCTTTGCGTTACGTCACCCCCGTATTGGGATATTCTCCTACAAAAGAGAACAGCCGACCATAAAGAGATTCGGAACTATGGGGAAGAAGACGGAGATCTCGGGCGCATCCGAGACTATGACCGATTCCTTGATGCCCTTGGCCAAATTTTCCAGGGTGTGTTTCTTGTCCTTAAGCCCGGCAAATATTGCATTGTCAATGTGATGGATTTGCGCAAAGGAGATCAATTCTACCCCCTGCATTCTGATCTAGCCAGCTGCATGCAGTCTCTAGGTTTTATCTTTGACGATATGATCATCTGGGATCGACGACAAGAATATAATAACTTGCGCACCTTGGGATATCCTAGTGTGTTTCGATTAAATCGGATCCACGAGTTTCTCCTGGTCTTTAAAAAACCTCCGGCAAAATCGTAAAACCCTGTGCTAAACGCATCCCCATCCGCTTTTGAAAGGGCGCCCGTAGTCCATGGGCGCCCCTTTATTGAAACCACCACACCACAACTGGCTAACTACCTCCAAAAGTAAACACCTCGTTACCATTAACCCAATACCGCGTGAACACCAAATTATCAGATCTTTCAGCAGGAAAATGACACTAGGCGAAGAATTGTTAAAATAATACACTGGCGGGATGCCATATCCCAGATCGGGTGAAGCTTCGTTGTATGACTCGAGCCTGCCGGTTCAACAAAAAGAAGGAGGTACCCCGATTGGCACAAGCCACTACAACAAAGCAAAGTAGCCAAACTGGCGTCGTGTCCTTTGGAAACCGGATCTTTCGCTGGCGCAAAAATCTGTTACTGCAGCGGTTGGCCAGAGCTCTTCTGACCATCTACATTGCAACTACCTTATCGTTCTTTTTGATCCGGCTCATGCCATCCAACCCCGTTCAGATCTATATCACACAACTAATCTCAACTTTTGGCTTGAGCTACCAAGAAGCGGCCAACATGGCATCTTCCTTATTTAGCATTGACCTAGATAGACCTATGATTCTGCAATACTTTGACTATCTGGGCAATCTAGCCCGGGGCAATCTAGGAAAGTCACTAATCAGTCACGGCACTAGTGTAACATCCATGATCGCGGAATTTCTTCCTTGGACCCTATTTAGTGTAGGCACTTCTTTACTAATTAGCTATGTGCTAGGTGTGTTGCTAGGGATGGTGATCGCCTATAGGCGGGGATCAATGCTTGATCATGTACTAACCACATTGGCGTCTATATTGAGCTCCATACCTAACTACATAGTCGCTATTTTGGTGTTGATCTTCTTGGGGGTAAGGTGGAAAATCGTTCCCATCACTGCCATGCGGGGCTCCCTCTCGCCAGGTGTAGTACCTGGTTTCACCTGGGAATTTTTTGGTGACGCCTTTTTCCACGCATTTATGCCCATCCTGACCTATGTTATCACAACGGTGGGTCGCTGGATGCTCATGATGAAAAATAGCACCCTAAATACCCTAGGCGAAGACTATGTGACAGTAGCCAAAGCTAGAGGCCTAAAAAACCGCACCATCACCATCTCCTATGTAGGGCGCAATGCCATTCTCCCCTTAGTTACCAATCTAGCCATTTCCATAGGTTTCATTATCGGCGGTGCCGCGTTAATCGAAGGCATCTTCGTTTATAAAGGTATTGGCTGGATTCTACTGTCCAGTATCAATCAGCGGGATTACCCCGTCATGCAGGGTGTGTTCTTGTGTATCACAGTTTCCGTTGTTCTGTCAAACCTTGCGGCAGAACTACTATATTCTCGGCTCGATCCTAGGATTAGGGTACCAGGGGGTGAAGCATAGTGGCGGTACAAATTGAAAAGCGTCATCCACTCGCAGTTTTAGCAACCTTTCTCACCAACACCATTGTCAACCCCGTCCGGTATATCGCGCGCAATCGCAGTGGATTTGTCGGCTTTTGCATACTAGTTTTCATCCTGCTCATGTCTTTTGTGGGACCTTACTTGATCCCCCTAGACAACCAAGCTAAGATCGATCGGATCTATAGCCCTCCCTCTTGGGAGCATCCATTGGGAACTGATAGTGAAGGCAAAGATATTCTCTCGCAAATTGTGCATGGAGGCAAGGATGTCTTAGTTGTTGCGTTTTTATCGGGGTTTATTACTACCCTAATCGCCGCACCACTAGGCGCCATTAGTGCCTTTGTCGGCGGCCGGGTAGACAACGTGATTACAGCCATAGCGGATGTCGTATTAACCATCCCCCAGATCCCCTTACTCTTGGTAATTGCTGCCGTGGTCCGCTTCAATAATGTCTACATGCTCGCCCTTCTGCTTGGGGCAACATCCTGGCCCGGCCTTCTTAGGGCTATCCGCTCTCAGGTACTATCTATCAAGGAAAAAGACTATGTAGAAGCGGCCCGCTGCCTAGATATGGGTACCAGACATATCATCATGAAGGAGATCATACCTAACATGATGGGCTATGTAGTGATCAACTTCATCTTAGCGACTACAGCCGCGGTCTACGCGCAAGTGGGCTTGATCCTATTTGGGCTCGTGCCACTTTCTGGCCACAACTGGGGTGTAATGATCAACCTAGCTTGGGTCAGAGGCGCGATCTTTTTCAAGAACAGCTTCTGGTATATCATGGCCCCTGTCACTGCCATTGTGCTATTTCAATGGTCCATGGTCACCTTTACCCGTTCATTGGAAGAGATCTTCAATCCGAGTCTAGGAAGTGGTGAGTGAGTTGATCCAAGCAGCAAACATAATAACCGAAGACAAAGAGAAACCTAAAGCACTACTAAGGGCTGAAAATCTGAATGTACACTATCGGACTAGGCGAGGGCCAGTCAAAGCCGTCCGCAATGTCAGTTTCGAACTTCGGGAGCGGGAAAACATTGCCATTATTGGTGAGAGCGGATCTGGGAAAAGCACTCTAGGATTAGCACTAGTGCGATTACTCCCCCGATCAGCTGAGTTCAGTGCCAAACTGCTCGATTACACTTCTGGAACACGGTCTCTGGATGTTGCTACTTGCTCCGAAGAGGCCCTGCGGCAATGGCGATGGAAAGAGGTTGCCATTGTACTACAGGCAGCGCTGTCTGCCTTCAACCCAGTGCTTCGTATCAAGGATCAATTTGCCGATACGGCCCGAGCCCATGGCATAAATGGCAAAGGGACCATAGATAAAAAAGCACTGGATCTCTTGGAGTTAGTGCAACTTGATCATAAACGGGTTCTCGATGCTTACCCCCATGAACTAAGTGGTGGTATGCGCCAGAGGGTTCTAATCGCATTAGCTCTCTTGCTAGACCCCAAAATACTTATCCTGGATGAACCAACTACAGCTCTAGATATTTTGACCCAGCGGATTGTGATTGACCTTTTACGGAAGTTAAAAAAGGACTTGGATCTATCCATGATCGTGATCTCCCATGATCTATCACTGGCCGCAGAACTGGCCGATCGGGTAGCCACCATGTATGCCGGCGAATTTGTGGAATTCGGCTCCGTCCACGACATATTCTACGAACCTCGACACCCCTACACTCAGGGGTTGATTACAGGCGTGCCCACCATTCAAGGCGACATGCAGAATTTGGTCTCCATTCCCGGTTCTCCTCCGGATCTAATCGATCTGCCACCGGGGTGCAAATTCCACGAGCGTTGCCGATATGCTACCGCTATTTGCCAAACAAAAGAGCCTGTCATGGAGCTAGTCCACAGAAACAATACGGGCCATATGGTATCTTGTCTACGGTGGAGGGAGATAAACAATGCAGCAACCCATCGTTAAGCTAAGCAGAATCACACGCTCTTTCACCAAGGGCGGGGGGGTTTTGGGAGGTAGCCCTCAACGGATCGATGTCTTGCGAAACATCAACCTATCTATCTACCCCGGTGAAGTTACCTGCTTGGTGGGGGAAAGCGGCTGTGGGAAAACAACTACTGGCAAAATCATCGCTGGATTGTTGCCCCCAACCACCGGGCAGGTCCTCTATGAAGGGCACGATTTGGGGCGGCTAAATAAAGCGGCCTTCACCAAATACCGCAAAGCCGTACAGCTAATTCACCAAGATCCATACGCCGCACTCAATCCCACCCACACCGTTTACTCCATTTTGAGTGCGCCCATGTTTCGCCATAGACTAGTTAGAACCAAACAAGACGCCGTGAACCGTGTAGCAGACCTGCTGGAAACTGTCGACCTAACTCCCGTTCAAGATTTTGTTAGTAAATATCCTCACCAACTCAGTGGCGGCCAGCGGCAACGGGTTGTAGTGGCTCGCTCCCTGATATTGAAGCCTCGGCTGATCGTAGCCGATGAGCCCGTGTCTATGTTAGATGTCTCGATTCGCCTATCAGTGATAGGCCTGCTTCGCCGCTTACAAGAGCAGATGCAAGTAGCTTTCCTGTTTATCACACATGATCTGGCAATGGCCAAATATTTTGGGGTCAAGGGGAATATCGCAGTACTGTACTGGGATTTGGTGGAGATGCCACTAGGCATCTATTACTGGAAAACCGATGACTGGATGAAACTCATGGCTGTTGATTGGGAGTTGCTACCTGAAGGCAATCCTGATACTTTCCGGGTCCATCTCCGGCAAGGTA
>JAAZMF010000138.1 GCA_012798955.1 Bacillota bacterium
GGGTTGCGATTTTGGATGCAGATATGGGCCTGGCCAATGCCGATATCTTGCTGGGGATTAATGCCCCTCATAATCTGTCCCATGTGATTAATGGGGAGCGGACTGTGATGGAAGTTATGGCCCGGGGGCCATTTGATTTGCAGCTAATTGCCGGAGGTTCAGGTATGGCGGAATTGGCCAATCTGAGCCAAAATGAACTGGCAAAGCTCATAGATAGCCTCCAAGAATTAGATAGAGCACTAGACATCTTGCTTATTGATACTGGAGCGGGGATCTCTCACTCTGTTTTGAGCTTTGCCTTGGCTAGTGACGAGATCTTGGTAGTCGCTACACCTGATCCAACATCTTTAGCAGATGCCTATGGTCTGATCAAAGTTCTAGATCGCCGGAATCCCCGTGCCAAGTTGCGGGTGGTGGTCAACATGTGTGAAAGCAAGCAGCAGGCCCAGGAGGTATTCGATAAGCTAGATAGAGTATCTAGACAGTTTCTCGCTAGGCAACTGGATTGGGCAGGGGCTATTCCCCGGGATGCCATGGTGCAGCGGGCAGTGCAGGGTTTTCAGCCCTTCTATCTTGTTTACCCTAGGTCCCATGCCGCTATGGCCATTAGGCAGTTAGCAGATAGCTTGACTGCCCCTACAACCACCTCTTCTAGCCCCGAAGAGGTGCCAGCTGCAGGAATCGGCGGGTTTTTTCGGAGACTACTTAGAATGGGCAAATAGTTAGTTGGGTGTTTGCATAGGCGCAAGATGGAAGTGGCCGTGGGGGTGATAGGGCTAATGCGAGATAAAGAAGAACAGCTCAGTATATGGTGGGAGCAATACAAAGAGACTGGGGATGCGGGAGTAAGGGAGCAGTTGATTTTATCTTACTTGCATCTAGTTAAATATGCAGCTGGGCGCGTCGCCATTGGCCTTCCGGCAACAGTCGATCACGATGATTTAGTAAGCTACGGTGTCTTTGGATTGTTAGATGCCATTGATAAATTTGATCACGCTAGAGGCGTGAAGTTCGAGTCATATGCCCTAGTTCGAATTAGAGGAGCGATATTGGACGGGCTGCGGGCTGTTGACTGGGTACCTAGATCAGTACGACGCCATGCGCGGGAACTTTCTAGGACCATGGCTCAACTGGAGAGCCAGCTTGGCAGACCAGCCACTGACGAGGAGATGCGGGCAGCCCTTGACCTAACCCCTAGGGAATATGGAGCCCTCTTGCAGGATGTAGCTGTGGTCAACTTACTTTCACTAGAAGAACCTATAGCCCCGGGAGAGAGCGGAGAGGAAAGGCTAAGGCTCATCGACATGCTAACAGATGGGCTAGACGGTCCGGCGGCCATAGCTGAGCGAGAAGCGGTGTTGACAGCCCTAGCGGAAGCAATAGAAGTGTTACCTGAGCGGGAGCGGTTAATCATCACATTATACTACTATGAAGGGCTAACACTAAAGGAAATAGGCGGCGTAATCGGTGTTACAGAGTCTCGCATCTCCCAACTGCATACCAAAGCCCTGAGCCGTTTGCGGGGTAAACTGGAGCGTTTGGAGATAGGACTAGCTGGCTAGCGCTAAAGGGTGGCAGAAAGGGTGAGTGGCCATGTCCATTAGGTTTCCTGATTTGCAGGTGCTTTTACCCCGTGCCAACTCCACTTCTCAAATCCAACAGCAAAATCAGAGGCAGGTAGATGTATCCCAAGCCCAACTAGCAGCCGAAACCGTAGCGGAGATTGAGACTAAACGCCGACAGATTACTAAATCACAAGCAGCTGAGCAAGAGCGCATCAGAGAACGGGGAAAGAGGCGTCGCCAAGACCTTGCCCAACCTGATATGGACAAGGAACCACGAACGATGGGCGCCTCTGATCAACATCGTCAGGATGGGGTTCAGGGTGAGCTCGGCCAGAGCATAGATATAAGAATCTAGAGGTGAAAAGATGGCCCTTGTGACACTGATAATCGCCATAATCGCTCTAGCCCTTGCCCTTTGGTGTGTTCGGGAAATCTTGGGATTAAGGGAGCGCTGGGCAAGGCTCTATGGCCTAAGATCCGCCATGGTGGAGACAGAGACGACTTTACAGGAGCTCATGGATGAGCTAGATAGATCTGGCCAGGCCCTCATAGCTGAGCTTGATAATCGTCTAAGTGATGCCCATAAGACTCCCTTGGGCGAAATTGCTGTGGAAAAAGAGATTGCCAAATCACCCGATTCATCCGGTGGGTTACCGTCTGTTGGGCGAGAGGCCTCCAATGAAGTGGAGGTTGCTGGCAAAACTAAGGCGGTTGTAAATCTGGCCCGTCAAGGATACACTGTGAAGGACATTGCCAAAGATCTGAAGCTGCACCAAGGAGAAGTGCAACTCATTTTGGATCTAGAGCAGTTTCGGCAGTAAATGGCTGGAAAAGTCTTGTTGCACTAATCCGGTAGGATATGCTATAGTTATGTGTGGTGCAATTACACACGCATCTTGACTGACTTTTCGGGTGCCACTTCTGTGGTGGGAAGCAGGGAGACAGATGCGGAGGTAAAAAACC
>JAAZMF010000139.1 GCA_012798955.1 Bacillota bacterium
CCGCTTGCGAAGGAGGATATGGAAGAATGGCCAAACAGAAGTTTGAAAGGACAAAGCCTCACGTAAACATTGGGACCATCGGTCACGTAGACCACGGTAAGACTACAACTACAGCAGCTATTACCTTGTTACTTTCCAAGACTGGAAAAGCAGCTGTGCGGAAATTTGATGAGATCGACAAGGCTCCCGAAGAAAGAGAACGTGGTATTACTATCAATACTGCCCACGTGGAATATGAGACAGATGTACGCCACTATGCTCATGTGGACTGCCCCGGTCACGCTGACTATGTAAAGAACATGATTACCGGTGCTGCCCAGATGGATGGCGCTATTCTCGTGGTATCGGCTGCTGACGGCCCCATGCCGCAGACCCGGGAGCATATTCTCCTGGCTCGTCAGGTTGGGGTTCCAGCCATCGTAGTATGGTTGAACAAATCCGATATGATTGATGATGATGAGCTGATGGAGCTTGTGGAGATGGAAGTCCGGGATCTTTTGAATGAATACGAGTTCCCCGGTGACGAAATTCCCGTGCTAGCCGGTTCCGGCCTCAAGGTCTTAGAGTGCGGTGGCTGTGGTGAGTGTGAGTGGTGTGAGAAGCTCCAGAAACTAATGGATGCAGTAGATGAGTACATCCCCACTCCTACCAGAGATGTCGATAAGCCGTTCTTAATGCCAGTTGAGGACGTATTTACCATTACCGGGCGTGGGACAGTTGCAACCGGTAGGGTAGAGCGTGGCCGCATCAAGGTGGGCGATGATGTTGAGATCGTAGGTTTGACTGCTGAGAGTCGCAAGACCGTTGCCACCGGTGTAGAGATGTTTAGGAAGCTGTTGGATGAAGCTCAGGCCGGTGATAACATTGGTGTACTGCTTCGGGGAGTAGAGCGGGAAGAGATTGAGCGGGGTCAGGTACTGGCCAAGCCAGGAAGCATCACCCCTCATACCAAGTTTGAGGGAGAGGTTTATGTTTTGTCCAAGGAAGAAGGCGGACGTCACACTCCGTTTTTCAGTGGATACCGTCCCCAGTTCTATTTCCGGACTACTGACGTTACCGGCGTGGTTAACCTGCCAGAGGGTGTAGAGATGATCATGCCTGGAGATAACGTTCGTGTAATGGGTGAACTCATTACTCCAATCGCTATGGAAGAAGGCCTGCGTTTCGCTATTCGCGAAGGTGGCCGGACAGTAGGTGCTGGAGTAGTAACCAAAATCCTTGGCTAAGAAGCCAGTAACTACACTAAAAAGCAGAGCGTTCGGCCCAGAGAGTCCGACAACAGCTATGGTGAAGCTGGTGTCCAGAGCAAGGGGGATTCAGGGAAGACGAATCCCCCCTCTGTCTGTGTTAGAGAGAAGAAGAGGTGCAGCAGACGATGGGAGCGAGCTTTGCTAGATTAGCGATGAAGCGAGAGGTTGCCGGGCCTACCTCCTGTACCAATGTAGGGCGGTTAGTGAGACCAGGGCCCCGGGGAATTTTCGTGGAGCATGCCTGTGAAATCAGGCGAAAGAAGGAGGGAAACCAATGGCAAAACAGAGGATACGCATCCGCCTTAAGGCATTTGACCATAGACTCTTGGATGCCTCGGCTGAAAAAATTGTGGATACGGCAAAGCGGACGGGAGCCGCTGTTTCAGGACCTATCCCACTGCCGACGCAACGCAATGTCTATACAGTGTTGCGCTCAGTGTACATTCACAAG
>JAAZMF010000140.1 GCA_012798955.1 Bacillota bacterium
AGCTTCAAGCGGTACAAGCCGCACTAGAACAGACAGCCGCGACACTTCTAGATGAAATACGGGAATTGGATTCTGCTCGCTTTACCGAATGGGGCCACCTAATTACCCACACGGCTAACCAAACCAATGAAAAGGTCTTAGCTGCAGTGGATGCAGCTAAGCGTAACCCCGAAGAGCTCGATGATGTTAGGCATATGTATGCCGAAGCCCGGGATCGATGGCTCACAGAAGAAGCCAAAGTTAGAATGGAAATCCAAAGGCTCCGGCATGAGTTGGAGGACATGCAAAACCAAAGTCTCTGGCAACGATTGCGTTGG
Organism: Bacillota bacterium; assembly: GCA_012798955.1. Lineage (GTDB taxonomy): Bacteria > Bacillota > Limnochordia > DTU087 > DTU087 > JAAZMF01. The sequence continues at coordinate 318 of JAAZMF010000140.1, forward strand.
GCCATCTCTGGTAATAGCAGGAAAATCAGTGAAGGGGACAACCAGCACAACCCTGCTGACCCGTTATCTTGATATCACCTGGATCCAGACGGCGGCTAATGGTGCACTGGGCCTTAAGATGATTACCCCTATATAGTCCCAACCCCATGGTGCCTCCTGCCGCCGCCAAGGCCCAAAGTGAGGGATAAGCTAGGGCTAACCATTCAGCCAATAGGTAGACACCAAGCCCCATGAGAATAGGTAAAACATACACCATAAAAGCGGCCTTTAATGCTGCGCGGGTTTCAAAGGTAATCTCAACGACATCCCCCACTACGGCCCCCACAGGATTCTCGGCGTCTACTAGCAACTCACTGCTTACATCGGGCAAGATGCGGTTGCTACAGCTTCCATGGGAGCACATGGTAGCCTTCGTCAATGACACGGTGGCATGGTTGCTCCCGGATTTTATGGCAACAATCTGACCTATCTGCTGAGCCATATAATGTCCCTCCCGGCACTACTAGATCCGCGGATACGCTGCAATATACTGGAAACTTAGTTTGTTGATGCCCGTAGAGATCGTGATATCGTAAGCTGATGAAGCGGTATCGAAATTATCGCTCATCCAGTACTGGCCTTCCTTTTTAAGCCCCGCCTCCTCAAGGTTCCTAATCCCCACGGGGTTAGCAAGCCGAATACGTACCCCGACACTTTGCGGTGCACGCAAATTCACTGATGTAACTCCCCCGTCAATAGCCACATTGCCCCGAATTCCTTTATCCGGCAATGTGATATCAATGCTACCGACTCCCACTTCCACATCCAGTTTACGCAGTAGCACATTGCGAAAATCGCCCTTAAAGCTACCAACGCCCACGTTCAAGTGACCATCCCAAGGGATGGTAGAACCCAACTGGATACTTCCTCTATAACCACCATCACCCATAAACCGGCCACGAGTTCTTGAACCCCTAAGCCTCACAACCACCCTATCACCCCGTTGCTCCAAGGTCCAGGCCGGCTTAGCATGCATGTGATGGGATATGTCGCTGGAAAGCAATTGCTGTTCTGATCCATAAAGCGTCACTTCGCCAACTCCAAGCTCTACCTGGAGCTCGCCGCTTTTCACCGAGGCATCCCAGGGCCTAGTATATACTGAAGATTGCTGCCAGCGATACCTTCCCATACCCATATGGTGGGAATAGAAAAACGGTACTGAAGGTGCTAAGGCGACATAAACAATCGCACATACTAATACTAAAGGCCCAATAAAAGCCCAGCGGCTATTATCTAAAAGCATAGTTAGTCCTAAAGCCACAAGAATTACAGGCCATATCTGAAATAGAACACCCCAAAAATCCCAGCTAAGAAAGCCGAGATTGCCCATTAAAAGCAGAACACCCACCAAAATCAGGATGACACCTCGCCAAATCCGCTTGCCACCCATAGATTACCGCCGTCCCTTCACCAACACGACAAAACCTGCCACAATAAGACCAACAGGCAACAACCAAGCAAGATCCAACCAGAGGCCAGTTTTCTCACCTAACAGTACCAAACCAACTACTAATAGTATAGCACCCAAAAGCCGATGGCGCTCACCATTAGTGGCGAAAGAGCTATCCACATAATCAAATTCACCTGCGGACCCAGGCGAATCCCCGCCATCATAGGATGGGCCGCTAGTCTGAGAATAGCTGGGCTCTTGCATAGTTACTAATGGCCTTTCGGGAATCAAAATCCAAGCAATTACATAGACTAGTAGGCCATTACCCCCGGCAAAACCCAATAGGACAAAAAGTAAGCGAACTATGACCGGATCCACGTTGAAATATTCACCTAGACCTCCAGCAACACCGGCAATCACCCGATTGTTACGAGAACGATATAACTTCGACATGTCATCAGACCTCCCCTGGCCCAGCTAGCCTCATAAATCCTGTTGGACAGCATTAGAAGAACAATGATAGTATATCATTATGGGGATATCTCGGCAATTGGCACCTGTTACCCCTAGCTACACCGAAAGCGAGCCGGAGGTGTATCATGTTTCCCGACTCTTTTATCGTGTTATCTGTCATAGCTTTCGTGCTGGGCCTACTGAATTCCGCTGGTATCGGTGCTAGATTTTATCTGCCAAGACACCGAGCCATTGACCCCAGGATTTTGGATTTTTCTGTAGCCTTGATTCCCGTAATGATCGCCCGACTAGGGGTGGGAAGTGGCATGAGTGTGGTGCTCACTGGTTTTGCTAGCCTGATGGGTTTCCAACTCGCTCAATGGACTAATCCCCGGTATAGTCTTCAGCGCTATACCCCCATTGTTATCACCTTAGCTTTCCTATCACCTGTGACTTTGGCTATTGTCATGGGTGTATGGATTTCCCTCGATCGGCTGGGGATATCCTACTCTTTAGGCGTATTGGTGACGGGAATTGCGTTGATGCCCGTTATTTGGCTGTTGCATCATCGCGATCTATATGTGCTGTTTGGCTTAGCTTGTCTAGTCGTGATTTTGTACAATGAAATTCCTTATCTTAAGTGGAGAGAGCCTAGACCAAGAGTAGCCCACCAT
>JAAZMF010000141.1 GCA_012798955.1 Bacillota bacterium
CTTCGATTACTGCATCTAGCTCCACGTCAAATAGCACGGCCACCGCTTACACCTCCTCCAAAGCAACAGAGTAAAAGGCTTCTGTTACCCACTGGTCTAGCACATCGCGGATCTTGCTTGCTGTGGTCTCACCAATGGTTTCCGCTGTTTCCTCGCTAGCCCCTCGGGCATCCACGTTAACAACTAAATCCAACGAAATCCCACCGCCCATTCCCCTAGGCGCTGAGACTGCCCCAGAAGACGACATTAGCCCATCTGCCATAGGCGATACTTGTAATGCGCCAATAAGAGCGTCATCCAAAGCACCCGTACCTGCGGCCTGGATTCCGCCAGCTATAGTGTCCACAAAGTTAGTCCCCACTTGGTCCAGGTCTGAAAGGGGCCCTTCCTTCGCCGGAGAAAACGGTAGCCAATCACGGATCCCCTGGGTAAAGTTTTCTAGGGGCTTTGTCACAAAATCCCATGCAGAACCAATTGCAGTCCCTATAGCCGAGCCTAAGTCAAACTCAGAAAGCCAGGTTAAAAAGGTGTCAAAAGTATCACTTGCCATCTCAATTAGATCAGGGAACGAAGGTACTTTAAATTCTGGTAGTTTAATGCCCTTGTCTGCAAGCCAATCTCTAAAGCCACCAAGCAAGGCTTCCACGCCTCGTTTTAGAAGTCCAAAGGGGCTCCAGTCTATCAGGAAACCTATAGGGTTGGCCTTGAAGGCATCAACCATGCCAAAGAACCAGTCTTTGATATTAGTTACAGCCTCTTCCCAGGTGATAGCAAACCCCAAAACACCTGCCCCCCACTCAAACACTCTAGCAGTGAGGGTGTCTCCCGTGCCCCGAAAGGCCATTAGCACATCCTGAGCTATCAAGACCCCCGCAACAACCGCCGCCACACCTAGTGCAACTGGCCAAAGTGATGCGGTTAAGGTAATGCCCATTTTCGCACCCAAGGCAGTAATCATGGTAAAGGGCGCTTTAAGAAGTAGGAAGCCAGATTTCAGCATCCCAAGTTTAGGAATAATAAATCCGGCGGCTAGTGCGACGCCTGACAACATTGCCACAGCCCCTAGGCCTACTGCGACTGTCGTCTGGAGAGGCCCGGGAAGTTTGTTGAACGCCGTAACTAGCGCGGTTACTATCCGGGCTCCCAGCCGCATTACTGGGATAAACGCAGTACCTATCGCTATTTGGGCTCCCTCCACAGCAGAACCGAGTTCCTTCATTGTGCCTTGCAAGTTATCCATTTGCCGCCTAGCCACGTCACCAGCAACCCCGGCACTGTCCCGCAAGTTAGCTGTGTAGTCCTCAATTTGGTCAGCACCAACCGCCATTAACGCAGTAAGGGAGGTAATGCCTTGCCTGCCCGCCAAGGTTTCCAGGAAAGCAGTCCTTTGCGCTTCCCCCATGCCTGCTGTAGCCCTAGTCAGTTGGTCAATAATATTAACCATAGGGAGCATGTTTCCGGAATTATCGGTCACTTGCACCCCCAACGCAGACATTTGCTTTGCAGCCTCGGAGGAAGGCGACGCCAAAGAAGTTAACACTGTGCGTAAGGCAGTACCGGCCATGCTACCTTGAATGCCCATGTCCCCGAGCTTACCAACCATTGCGGCCGTTTCCTCCACACTAATCCCAAGTCCCGCGGCCACCGGGGCCACCATCTTCATAGACTCTCCAAGGCTCTGCAAAGATGTATTGCTAGTTGTGAAGGTAGCTGTCAAGACATCTGCTACCTGGCCTGCATGCTCTGCTGAGATATCGAACCCTTTTAAGATGTTGCTTACAATATTGGACGCACTGCCTAAATCTAGTTGGGCCGCTGCTGCCGTGTCGAGTAGACCAGGCATGGCTTGTATAATTTCATTGGTCTGGAAACCCGCCATAGCTAGATACTGCATGCCCTCTGCTGCTTGAGACGCAGAAAACACAGTGGTAGCCCCTAGCTCCCTTGCCGTGTCGGATAGCAAGCGCATGTCTTCATCAGAAGCCCTAGATACAGCCCCAACACGAGACATAGCAGCCTCAAAATCTGCTGCAGTCTTAACAGATAACCCTATGGCTCCGGCAGATGCCGCAAACGCGCCAGCAATCAGAGCTCTGTTTTCTTTCAATGTTTTACCGAGTTCATCCAGCTGTATCTTGGCTCCTGTTGCCTCGGTTTGGAAACCTGTTGCGGCGTTTGCTGCCATGCCCATACCCAAAGTAGCCTGGGACCCTAGATCGGTTACAGCAACCCCCAACTTATCCATGTCACCTTCGGCGGCAATAGCGTTGGCTTTAAATTCATCCGTCATGCGGTCGGCACTCATAAGGTTTGTAGTATCAATCTGAAACCCTATGCCAACAGCTAATTCTCTTAAGAAATCTGCCATACCAACACCTCCTACCGCTTAGGTTTCTTAGGCTTTGGCATTATCTTGTCGTAATTAACCAAAGCCCCGTGGGCCTCCCAAAACTCGTCCCAATCCATAGCGGCCACCTCTGAGTATGTGAAGCGGCCACTAAACACCATCTGCCAAAAAAGCCGTCTTGTGGTAGCCTTGCGGCCATATGCAGCTCTGTTTGGCACGCGCTGTCTTTTTGAGTTTTCCCTAGTTAACCTAGGGTCTAAGAAAGGACTCTATCTGCCGGACTAGCTCTTCAACTTCCTGAATAGAGTCGAAGTCATCAAGTTTGAGCCCAACTGGATCAGTAACTACATGGTCTAGCAAGCTTTGGGTGTAAGGAGCAGTCTGTAATGCCCCGTTCGGGCCCCTGCAAGCATCACTATTTTCCATGTACCACCTAACCCCAGGATGTTGTAGTTTATATTGTTTTCCCCGTACCGTAACCATGCCTGTTTTAGCCATTACTTCATTACCCCCTACTCAGAGAATATGGATTCGTAGTCAGCAACTAAGAATTCCCACTCCACTTCCTCTACTTCTGCGCCTCGAGCAAAATTAGGCAGCTTAGCAATCTTAGCCTCACTGCCACTCACACTTACATCACCGTCAAAGTTGCGGTCCTGGACAGAGATGGAAATCTCGGCACCGTCTTCATCTTGTGATTTATACTGCTCGTGCAAATAGGCATTAGACGGCGAGTTGTGTTTAAGTGTCAGGGTTATAAGCCCCGTATCGTCAGCGTTGCGCACCCAAGTAACTTCGCCTTTGGCCCCAACGTGGGTAGCAAAGCGCTCTTCGTTTTGCTCTCCCTCCACAAATGTTCCTTCGGCAAAGCCCACTATCTCGGTTCCATTGACCGTTACAATTACTTCCCGCGGATCATGCAAATCGGCCACATTTCAACCCTCCCATATATAAAACGCCCTTATAGGCGTTTACTTTAACCACTTCCCGCTTGAAACTGAAATACACTAAACCCTCACTACGCCGTTTACTTTCACATTATGCACCGCTCCGGCAACGATGGCATCCCAGTTTACATCTGGCAAGATACGATTGGCTCTGTCATTGGGATCTATATCTTCACGTCTAGGTGCTCTAACTTCGAACAGGCCCGTTCCATCATCTCCACGTGCGATTAGCCCTAATCCGGTCCCTTGTTTTAAAGTGGTTCGGATTGGATCTATAACCTGAGCAATCCCAATGTTGTCATAAGGAATCTTTTCATTTACAAACAACACCCTACTGATGCGCTCTTCCATACGGGCTTTCAGCCAATCTTTTGCCAGCTGAATGTCAGCATACGTCTTGTCACTGACAAAACCTTCGCTTGTCTGTAGTACCCCGAATTTACGCACATAGGTATTAACTCCGGCATCATGTAGAGCGAGAATCTGAGTCGTACCAAACCTCGCTTCAGGCACTCCATCTAATGTCTTAAATTTAAATGTAGCACCGCCCGGCTGAATAGGAGCCATGCGCCCCACTAAGGCCGCATCGGGGAAACTGTCTGGGTGTGTGTGAGCAAACAGCACCACCCGGCTAGCTTCCATTAGCCCTGCCACAGTAGTCATTTGGCTTACTATGCTACTGGCATCCCCAGGTTCATTAGTTAGCACAGCGAATTTTCCTGCACTGCTAACCCAATCCGCTAAGTCTACTAAGTCGTCTGCCTCTTGCTCCCTTGGAGCATAGACAAGCCAGTACCAATCGTTATGCAACTGAACTAGTTTGTTAAGTTCAGTGGCTAAATCCCCTTCCTCAGGAGTTTCATCGCGTTCAAAAGAATAAATTGCAACTCTTTGCGGATGAGGCGACTGTCTAAATATTGCCTGTGCAGCCTTATACTCATCATCCGTGGCGTCGTAATCCTCAGCCACGGCTTGTATAGTAGTGTACTCTGCGTAGTCCTGGTCGGTCGACGTCCCTAAAATCAATGGTAACCCAAACCCTTTTTGGGTTAGCGGTCTGGTTTGATCCGTAATTACAATTTCAACATCTATTAAAGACATATCCTCAACTCCTTCACAAAACTAACTCATTATTGTTGACAACAACCCGCTCTATCGTCGGTACCGTAATCACCACTTCGTCAGTAGCTTGTAGTCGCACGTCAAACCCTAACCTACGCTCAATCTCCTGGTCCAAGACCGTGTCACGGGATGTGATCATATGGGTGTTAAGCACCCTGGCCCCGATCGGTTCCAGCATGTCCGAAGCAAGTTCTGGGATGCGAAACCATGTGTGAGCTAGCTGGACGAGTTTTGTTATTTCATCGCTTCCGCCTTTGTCATAAACCGTCACACTAAGCGTCATCACCGGATTACGACTATAGCGATACTCAATATCTACATCCCATTCCGGGTCCTTCGAGGCCACGGTTTGCACTGTTTTATTCAAGGTTCCTCGCTCCGGAATAATACTAATCCACTTAAAAGTAATGAACGGATATTCGGGCCTTGAACTGGATTGCTCGGCTCTTATAACATGTTGCAGTTGCACATAATCCTTAAGACCGGTAGTTATAGCATTATTGATATCATCCATCTCGATCATGCGTCCACCACCTGCATCTTTTTTGCCACATGGATACATACACCGGCATGCGGTATATAGTCTCGCTGTTCCCGTATCTCATAACCATACCCACGATAGGTGAAGGCGGTGCCAATAGGTATAGGCTCATCATCACTGATATAAACTTTGACATCGGCGGTAGTGTATGTTCCGCCCTCATAAAATTGTAGTTCCTTGGCAGATAGCGGAAATATAGCAGCAGTCTTTACCATGCCAGCTAATGGATCACCGGGTACCCACCAGCCGCTGTCATCGTAATATCCATCCTCACCCGGCGGAGTGAAAGCTACTTCTTCACCCCATTTAGCTATCAAACGACTAAAATCCACTATCCTTTCACCACCCTATGGGTAATCGCATCTCTCATACGTCCCGTATCTATTAGTGGCTGACTACTCCCTTTGGCCGCCACCGTAAACGGATGGTTTGGCGGACTACTGACCTGTGTCACATACTCTTTTAGTTGGCCAACTATATAGTCGCCAATTGTCTCAAAAAACGTTTGCACCGGCAACTGAAGTAACAATACCTGTCTAAGCAACTTTATCGCTGTGTCTGCAATTTTGGCTTGTCGCTCGTCAAACCCCGATCGGA
>JAAZMF010000142.1 GCA_012798955.1 Bacillota bacterium
CCGTTGCTCTTTGGTACAACGTTATTGGGGTTAGCTTCAGTGTTTGTAGCTCTTACATCTGCATGGGTAAGAGTGATGTGCTCGACAACCTGATATCCCTCGAAGTTGCCCAACTTACACTCCAAACTTAGGGGGCTTTCCAGATCACGGTTCACGGCAAAGATCGTTAACTTGCCCTGCTCATCATTGGCTATGCCGATGGCCTCTAGATAAGGTACATCAGAGAACTCTTTGGAGTCATAAACGGGACTATCAATCACTGGTGTAAGAGCATACCCCCGCCCATATAGTGAAGCATGCAGGTACGGATAGTAGATTGTCTGCCTCCAGGCACCCCCACCAGTCCGAGTCATGATCGGGGCGATGACGTTCACCAATTGTGCCAAACAAGCGATCTTCACTCTGTCTGCTCGCTTGAGGAGCGAGATTAGCATACAGCCAACAACCAAGGCATCCTCAAAAGTGTAGACATCCTCCAGTATGGGGGGAGCAACCATCCATGGTTCTACCTGGGCAGTGGCTTCATGGGAGTGATACCAAACATTCCATTCATCAAATGATAGATTAATAGTCTTCTTGCTGCGCTTCTTGGCTTTGATGTAATCACATATGCCAATTACAGTATCAATGAAATCATCCATACCTACAGATTGTGCTAGGAAATTGGCTGTGTCATTGGTCTTGTTACCGAAATAGGTATGAAGCGAGATGTAATCAACTAGATCATAAGTATGCTCCAGTACTGTTGCCTCCCATTCCGGGAATGTACGCATCCTGGCATTGGAGCTCCCGCACACTACGAGTTCAATCGATGGATCAACCAGTCGCATGACCTTAGCTGCTTCCAGAGCGATCCTGCCATATTCCTCTGCTGTCTTGTGACCTATCTGCCACGGCCCATCCATTTCATTGCCTAAACACCAGAGCTTAATACCGTGGGGCTTGGTATGTCCATGCTTTTTCCGGAGATCACTCCAATAAGTGCCCTGTGGATGATTGCAGTATTCCACCATGTTTCTGGCCGCATCAATCCCGCGGCTACCAAGATTGACTGCCATCATGGCTTCTGTACCTACCTGATTGACCCAATCCATAAACTCATTGGTGCCAAACTCATTAGTCTCTACAGAGCGCCAAGCCAATTCCAGCCGACGGGGCCGTTCTGCTCGAGGCCCAATCCCATCCTCCCAATTATAGCCAGACACAAAGTTCCCACCAGGATACCTCACAACTGGTACATTCAGCTCTCGAACCAATTCCATCACATCGGCCCGAAAGCCATTTTCATCAGCTGAAGCATGGCCTGGTTCATAGATCCCACCGTATATAGCTCGGCCGAGATGCTCGATAAAAGCACCATAAATGCGATCATCCACTTCACCTATTCGAAAGCTCTTGTCCAATACCATGGTTGCTGTTTTCGGTGTACCCATTAGATTCTGCTCCTTTCCTCTTGCATCTGGGATTTATCGGATTAATAACCATCATCCGCTACACACCTAACCGGTTCAAACGGCTTATTTGCTCGCCCCCTTTTACTGGTTCGCTATCTAGTTAGTCAACTAATCGTCTGCGACCCTAAGACCCCAACATAGGTCCAGTAGAATCCCTTACCACCAAACGCGGCTTGACAGTAATCACTTCTGGAGAAGTATCTTTACCTCTTACCCGCTCCAGTAGCAAAGACGCTGCCAGAAAGCCCATTTCCGTCTTGGGTAAAGCCACAGAGGTTAGTTGTGGGTAGCAATAGGAACCCGCAGTATCATCGAAGCCCAGAACAGACATTTCCTCCGGTATGCGGATATGTTCCTCATGCAAAGCCGATACAGCCCCCATGGCCATCACGTCATTGAAGCAAAATAGCGCTGTGGGCCGGGGGGAACGGCGGAGCAATGCCTTTGCCAGGATATACCCATTGGCTTGCTCATAGTTACGTCCTAACATGATCAAATCCTTCTGAATCTCAAGCCCCGCTTCCTCCAAAGCATGCTGATACCCCTCTAATCGCAAAGTAGTCGATTGAGATTCCTGTACACCAATAAACCCGATATTGCGGTGGCCCAGACCCAGAAGGTATTTTACAGCATCAAAGGCTCCCTGGGGATCATCTGGAATCACGGCATCATATTCGGGGATAATTCTAGCACCGGCTAGACCGACTATCGGCACCCTCGCTCTTCTTAAGCCGTCCAAGACCTCCGGCTGAATCATCTCCCATGTGAGGGTGATGATTAGCCCTTCCGCCCATCCGGATAGCATTGACTTAATATAATACAACGCCCGTTCAATTTTCCCCTCAGTATTCCCGATCAAAGTCACAAAGCGGTTCTCAAAAAACACGTCCTCTACACTCTTGACAACCTGCGGAAAAAACGGATTATCTACCGAGGGCACCAACACACCTACTGTGCTACTGCTACTGCGAGACAGGGCACGGGCAACCCGATTGGGCCGATAATCCAGCTCTCTAATGGCCCTCAGCACCTCTTGCTGGGCTCTTTCACTAACTCCTGACTTGTTATTTATGACTGCTGATACAGTAGCTACCGAAAAACCTGCTCTGCGTGCTACGTCCCTAATTGTCGCCATCTGATGTGCCCCACCCTTCACTGGCTAAGAAAAGCCTACATACTTGTCTATGTTTTTCTCAAGCTATAGCTGCCTGTATGTTCCATTATATGCTAATCCCAATTCTCTTTGGAAATAACATGACCCCGCCTACCGCCCAGCGCCCATGTCTGCGCCCTTACATCAGGTGTACAGCTGGGGCTTAAAGTATCTCTGCAATGTAGCAAATAGAACCAGCAACGGCAGAATGGTAAAGAAACTAGCTGTCAAGGTCAGGTTGTAAACCGGGAATCCTTGGGGATCAGTAAGGGTGGTTATTCCCAAAATCAAAGGCATCTTAGCTCTACTATTAAGCACAACGAGTGGTAGGAAGAAGTTGTTCCAAATACCCACAAAGGCCAGCAAAAAGAGGGTGATAAAACCCGGCAGAACATTGGGAAGTCCGATCTTGAGGTAGATCAACAGATCATTTGCTCCATCAATTTCCGCCGCATCAAATACCTCCTCAGATACCTGATTCCAGTAGGCTACCATCAAATACACACCAAAGATATTGACAAAGGACGGTAACAGGACTGCAAAACGAGTGTCTAGCAGCTTCAGATCCCTAAACATCATAAACACCGGTAGAGTCGTTGCATATCCCGGGACCATCGCGAAGGCGAGGATTAACATGAACAGGACTTTCTTGCCCACGAAGTCATATCTTCTAAAGGCAAATCCCGCCAAGGAAGCCACTAATACTCCTACAAAGGCTCCTACACTCGCATATAGAAATGAGTTCCCTAGCCACTTAAAAAAGGCACCGCCCCCGTAGGCAAAAACCCTGCTCACGTTCTCCGGAAAGTAACTGGGTATGCCCGGAAGAAGAGACTTCTGGAACAACTGACTCACGTTCTTCGTTATTCCAATAGATAACCAGTAAAAGGGGAAGATGAAATATAGGGACAAACCAATTAAGACCGTGACTATGAGTACGTTCGCTAACGTTCGACCTTTCACTCCAATTCCTCCTTCTGCCTAGATCAGCTCTTAGTGCTTGTGTCTTAGAATCTGTCTAGTTGCAGTCCTCAGCACATACAAAGAGATGATACAGGTCATGCAAGCTAGAATCATGCCCATGGCAGCAGCATATGTGAACCGTCCCTGTGAAAACGCTGAGCTGTATATGTACATCGCTGGTGTATAGTTGTTGGGCAAAACTACAAGATCCCCTAACATCCACGGCTCATTGAAAACCTGCACGGCTCCTATTGCATTGAAAATAAATAACGTGATCAGGACGTCTTTTAGTAGCGGGAACTTAATCTTAGCAGCTATCTGCCAGAAGCCCGCCCCGTCCAATTGGGCTGCTTCAGAAAACTCCTTGGGTATGGAAATGAGGGAAGAATAAACAATAAACGCCGTATACCCCGTAAACTCCCAGAGGATGATCACTAAGAGTATGAGCGGTACGTTTGGCCTGGTCAGGATCTTCATGTCGGCGAAACCCAAGAAATCCAGCAAAGGTCTAAAGGGCGACATGGAGTCCGAAAATATGTAAGACCACACGATACCTGCCACTATCCCCGGAATGGTATAGGGAAGGTAGTAGATAAATCGATAAACCGCACCACTACGTCTCCGTGTCTCAAATAGTAAAGCGATCACAGTTGCCAAAAGGAGCATCACTGGGACTTGAATGGTCAAAAGGTATAATGGCACTTTAAACGACTCCCAAAACTTTGGATCCTGGAATATCCGTGCATAATTGTCAAAACCAACATACCACATCCTGGCCCCTCGCTGCCCATAGAGGGAAAGCTTCATACCCAAACTGATAGGATAAATTACCATCGCCCCAAAAGCAGCCAGAAAAGGCGCTAGAAATAGATACGCCTTCAACGTAGACAAGACTCTTCTCTTACTGATCCTGGTCATGCCGGCAACACCTCTGTATCTAAAGTAGTTGGCTCCCATGTTCTGAAGGGTTATCAAGAAGCCATGCGTTGCACAAGCTCCCTAGAACCGTTAGCGTTAGCATCGATAGTGGAGATACAGACCGAAAAGGGGGGAATTGCACCCCCCTATCTGTAACATTCTATGGCAACTGGCCGATCACGACATTGTCATAACCAAACTCTGCCATAGTATCTATAACTACCTGTTCCCACATGGGAAGTATGTCAGCAAACTTGGCGATCTTGCCATCCACATAGTCCTGCATAAGTAGGCTTATACTGCTCTCAACATTCGACCAGATGGGAAGACCTACGAAAGTGGTATCAACTAACTCGTGGGCTTTCCAGAGCTCTTGGACTATGTTCTGACCACCAAAGAACGCATCTGGCCCAGCAAGCTCGTCCAGGACTTCCTCATATCTAGTGGAAACCATTATGGGCAGATTGCTGTGTGTGTGCAAGCACTTGAGTGACTCTGGATGTGAGTTGAGCCATTGGACGAATATCGCCGCGGCTTCTGGGTTTGTCGAATGGTCTGTTACGTAGAAACCCGAGCCACCAATCATGCCATTGTGGGGCGTATCTGGATTTGCCTGGGGCGGCACAGCGACTCTCCATGTCCCTTCTGAATCCGGGGCGTTATACCTGAGCCATTCACCGAACCAGCAACCGACGATTACCGTTGCGGTTGTTCCTTGATTGAGAGAGTTGTACCAGTCGACATTCCACCACATTACAGGTCTAATGGTACCTTCGTCAAACAACTCGCCCACGAACTCAAAGCACTCCTCAGCTATGGGGTTGGTGAAGTCGATGTACCATTTCCCGTCATGGTAGTCAAACATCTTACCTCCAGCTTCCCATACCTGCCCCACCCACCAAAGAGCCCATCCTACTGGAGGAGCGGCAAATGCCAGTTCTGGAGCTACCTGCCGGAGTTTCCTGGCCTCGGCTGCATACTCTGCCCATGTCGTGGGAACCTCCAACCCGTATTTGTCAAATATGTCTTGTCTGTAGAACATGCCCATGGCACCACTGTCCTGTGGTGTGCCATAGATCTCTCCATCCATAGAACACCAGCCCAGAGCTTGCTCGCCAAATAGCTGGACAAACCTCTCTTCATCAAGCCATTTGTTAATGGGCTGGAATGCACCTAAGTCCATGTACATGGGCGCAAAGGTGTACTCGAGCATGATGACATCCGGAAGTCCTGTACCGGCTGCCAGTGCAGTCTGCGCCTTGTCATAGTGCACACCGAAGTCTTCCCATTCTACCGTGATATTGGGATACACCTTCTGGAATTCTTCAATTGAGTAATTCTCATTACTCGTCCAAGCCCACATCGACAGTGTAACCGGCTCCCCCGTGTATTCGGGATAGATATCTGCTGCCATTGCAGCGGAGCCCAACAGGAGCATTGCGAGAAACGCCACGAGGATTCTCTTCATTACATAAGTCACTCCTTATGCGCTTTTTTACATACAACTGCCCACATGAACGGTCCTTGATCTCGACTTGTCTTACCTCAAACGAGCATCAGCACTTTTTGGATGCAAGACGATAACCATAGCGCCTTTCTCCCAACTCACCCCCCTCATTTACAAGCCATTTGCTCGAAAATATCTAACCATGGAACGACACATCGGGCTTGTATTCTTGGTGACAATCTATGGTAACTCTCCGACGATGACATTGTCATAGCCAAAGTCCTCAAAAGTCTTGGCACAAGGCAGAAGTGGGGAACGGATATCTGATCAAAAACAACCCAGTCACTAAAAGAATCTAATCAGTTAGAAATTCATGCAGGAAACACCCCAGTCAATATATAGATCAGCCACGGCACTAAGCGGCACATTAGGTCCCCTAGCCTTTTTAGCCCTTCCAGTGTATAGATCTAACCGATTAGGTTTTGTTTCTATTTTGATTATATTCCCAGTAAACTTGACTGTCAACCATTTTGCTCCACTAATATATTCAAACGCGAATTGTTGCCGTGTTGGAGCTAGTCTGCACATTGCCTCCGTGCATATGATAACTCCTCGGACCTTGACAAAAAGGACCCAAGGAGTCTAGTAGTTCTAGAACACTATCTTATATTTATCAGTGGGTACCGTAGACTTTTTAGGGAGCGAGTCGTGCCGTGGCAGATTTCCGAAGGCGCCTTACATCGCTCAGTGGCGGTAACCCGAAAAGTTGCTTGTAGTCCCTGCTGAAATGTGACGCATCGCTGTATCCTACTTGGTAGCCAGCACTGGCAGCATCTAGATTCTCTGCCAGCATTAGCCTACGTGCTTCTTGGAGCCGCATCTGCTTTTGATACTGCAAAGGGCTCATGGCAGTCACTGCTTTGAAATGGTGGTAGAGGCTTGACACACTCATGCCTATTTCCTGAGCAATATCATCAATCCGCAGGGGTTGATCGAGCCCTGCACGGAGTAGCGCGATAGCCCTCGCAATCTGGTGGGTATGACCGGCTTGAACGGCAATGTAGCAAAGTCGATCACCCTGCTCGCCTGTAAGCAAGCGATAGACGATTTCTCGAGTGATCAGCCCCAGAAGGAAAGGTGCTTCATTAGGAGTGTCTATGAGCCTGACTAGTCGCACCACAGCATCCAGCAAATCGACAGTCAGCCGACTGACATCTATGGCCCGCACGTTGGCTTGGCCGCGGACCGCAATATGACCGCTGGAGACCATGACTGAACTAACCAGGGAGGGCTCAAGTCTCAGGCTCAGGCTGAGATACGGGAACTTGGGTGATGCATCGATAACGTGGCTCACAATAGGAAGCTCCGCTGTAGCAAGTAGGTAGTGCATTGGATCGTATCTGTAACGATCATCGCCTAGGAAGACTTCCTTGCTACCCTGGCCAATTACGCAAAATGCCAGATCCGACACACCATGGGCTAGATCAGTTGGCGAGGATGCGCGATGAAGTCGCAGCCCCTTTAGTGGCTCCACACTCCCGTCTTTTGGGACGAGTCTGTCGATCATATTCACCAGTTCATTTCTATATGCATGTACCCTCTGCTCTTGATCACGCTCCACAAGACAATGACTGTTCATGGAGTCCATAGTGTCTTCCCTACCCATTCTATTCCTCCATTCTATATGGCTCAACACCACAACCTCTAGTTAACATCATACCACGTTACTGCATATTCCTCCCAATGATTGGAGTATTGTACAATAATATGCGAGGATTATTATACCGGGGTACATAACGGCGTGCTATGATACATTCGAGGCAGAGAAAGCCGCCCATCGTAAGCAATCTAGATGGTATAGGCTTTCAGCTGACCTAGGACCTGTCACTTTTTCTATGAAAGGAGCAGCTTATGCAAAAACGTACGCTAGGAAACAGCAATATGGAGGTTTCAGCGCTTGGGCTCGGTTGCATGCGCATGAGCTACGGTGACACCATGGTTGACAAACAAGACATGATCGTGCTGATACGGCAAGCAGTTGAGCTTGGCATCACTTTCTTTGATACTGCCGAGGTTTATGGCCCATTCACCAATGAAGAACTGGTGGGTGAAGCTCTAGCTCCCTTCAAGGGAGAGGTGGCGATTGCCACCAAGTTCGGATTTAAGCACGATCCTGATAAGGGGCCGAGCCCCGATGTTGGTTTAGATAGCCGGCCGGAGCAAATCAGGCGGGTTGCCGAATCCTCCCTCAGAAGGCTTAGGGTGGAGGTAATCGACCTATTTTACCAGCATAGGGTCGATCCCAAGGTGCCCATTGAAGACGTAGCAGGCACTGTGAAAGACCTAATCCAGGAAGGCAAAGTCAAGCACTTTGGACTATCCGAAGCAAGTGCCGAGACTATCCGACGGGCCCACGCCGTTCAGCCAGTTACGGCAGTCCAGAGCGAATACTCCCTTTGGTGGCGAGCCCCTGAAGAGAACATACTGCCAACATGCGAGGAACTTGGCATCGGCTTCGTCCCCTTCAGCCCTTTAGGCAAGGGTTTCCTCACGGGGAAAGTCGACGAACACACAACATATGATGCTTCCGACTTGCGAGCCCGCATCCCCCGCTTTGCACAAGAGGTGCGCAAAGCAAACCTTGTCCTGGTGAATGAGATTACTAAGATCGGTGAGAAAAAAGGTGCGACGCCTGCGCAGATGGCACTGGCTTGGCTGCTTGCCCAAAAACCTTGGATCGTACCTATCCCCGGCACCCGTACACTCAACCGCCTCAAGGAGAACATTGGCGGAGCAGCTGTTCAGCTCACTGCCAACGATCTCCAGGAAATTGCAGAGGTGCTGTCCAATGTACCCATCAAAGGAGATCGTTACCCCCCAAGCGTAGGAGCAATGACTGGAAGATAGCTGAACCGATTATCCAAACACCTGCGCAGAAACAGTATGGCATCACGATGTAGCTAACATGAGCCCCATGACTAGACCGCTTGATGATGTCAGTTGCGATATATACACCCAGGTATTCATGTTGAACTCACCGATGGGCAATCACTGTAGACCACCCCTTGACATCTGCCAAGGGGTGGTCTTGTGGCACCTGATATCAGTTTGTTCTTGTTATCATCGCTAGCTGTAGTACCTAGAGCCTTCGATGCAAGCTGATCTACACCCCAACTCTCATTGATAGTTGCCCAGGCTGTGATGGAAGGGGGATTTCGAGCCCGCATAACTTAGGTTTTACTCTAGGCTCTCCCGGGTATTATCTGACATAGAGGGGGGCTTTGTATGGCTATCACATGGACACCGAATTTGGCGGTGGGTGTTGTAAAAATCGATGAGCAACACAAGATGCTATTTCAAAAGGTCAACGAGCTTATCAACGCTTGTAATCAAGGTAAAGGCAAAGATGCAGTAGCCGAGCTGATTGGATTTTTGGGCGACTATGTTGTTTTTCATTTTAGAGATGAAGAAAAGCTGATGCAAGCACACAATTACCCAGACTATGCTAAGCACAAATCACTCCATGATGAGTTTGTCAAAGGATTGGGTGAGCTGCATGATGAGCTTGAACGTGAAGGTCCCGGCTTAGGGCTGGTACTAAAGACCAATCAAGTGGTGGTAGACTGGCTGATCAATCACATAAGCAAAACGGATAAAGCGGTGGGCAAATTCCTGCAAAAGAAAGAGATCTAAACTGGGTGAATCACCCCCGATTTTGGCTAATGGGGGCTTAAGCCTCGCCTAGGCGGCAGGCTTAGGTCCTCAAATCTTTGATATTATCCTCTTGGCTTTGAGTTTATGGGTCTTGATCAGATGAAAATGGTAAGTTTTAATCGGCATGCAGTCTTGCGACCCCTAACTTCCCGTAGAGTGATAGTGTCTTACGCCCACCTCCCAGATGCGCAGACATATCCAGAAAAAGACGGGCCCACCCAAGGGGGAAAGCCAAGACAACCACAAAGGGACGTCTAGAGGATCCTCGTGAGCAAGGATGGCCATG
Organism: Bacillota bacterium; assembly: GCA_012798955.1. GTDB lineage: Bacteria > Bacillota > Limnochordia > DTU087 > DTU087 > JAAZMF01. Next base: position 9,936 of record JAAZMF010000142.1, read on the forward strand.
AGGGGGAAGTAGTTGATGGTTGCCAGAGGAATAATCCAAGTGAAAAAGCTCCGAAACCAGCCTCTATATAAAGAAATCGGAACCTGGGCCGTTTCCACGCCTCCATAGGTAGTCAGATTGATGATTTCCAAACTGTCTACAGACCAAAAGGACAAGGTAGCCTGCAAAACAAACAGCCCCGCAAAAAGGAAACTCCCGCCGAGGATGGCCGCCCCCATCAAGATGTACTTGGGGAAGGTAAGTGCGATCTCCAAATGGGCTATACCCCAGACGAGCACCACCAATCCCTGGATGAATCTTCCTACCCTCATCAGTTGAAACTCCAAACCCATTACCTGCAGTACGGTACTTCTGGGGCGAAGCAAAATCCGATCAAAATCCCCCGATCTCACATAACGATGCAGGATATCAAAGCCTCTAGCTGTTGCTTCCGCGATGGCAAAAGCCATATGCACCATGCCATAAAACAGTGCCACCTCCGCCAGCATCCAATCCTTGAGACTACCGAATCGGGCAAACAAAGCCCAGACTCCAAAGAACTCAATTCCGTTAATGACTAGATTGCCCACTGCCATCATCATAAAGGATGCAGGATACTGCAACTGACTACGTAGTGAGACACCTATGTAGCGAAGATACAACCGCATACCACTAGCCATCTTCTACCCCCCCTGTACCACCAAACGCCCAAGGCCTCGGGCTAAGAGCTTCCGCCCCCCGATGATGAGAATTGCCGTCCAAATTAACTGACGGGCGAGGAACGCCCAAATGTGTGTCGGGCTCAGCTGACCTGTGAAGAACCGGGCAGGGGTATCCACAAGCCCAGCAAAAGGGAGCAAACCCAAAAATCCTTGAGACCAATCCGGGAAGAGAGGTAGTGGCACAATCATCCCGGACAACACGGTAACCATGGCGGGGAGTAAGCGGTAAATTCCTTCGCCGCTAATGGTCCAAAGCATGGAGATGGTCATCAGGTTGGTGATGGCACAGCCCAAAAGCAGTGCTCCTATGGTAGCTAAGATCCAAGCTACGAAACCTGTAACTGTAGGTATCTGCAAAGCATATCGATGGGGTACGAAAAATAGGGCTACCAAAAATAGTGGTACTGCCCTAAGTAAAGTCGGAGCGACCCGCATTGCTATGGCCCGGGCATACCAATGGTTGTATAAATCCAAAGGACGACAAAGTTCATAGGCCACATTGCCACTGCGAATCAAGGCTTGGATCTCCCTATCACCATCCCAAGGTAGCATCCCGAGCATAGCTTGGCCGATCCAGATATAGCCAATAGCTTGCTCAAGGGACATGGGTTGAGGCTCCACAGTTCCCATATAAAAGGCCTCAAGCACCATTATTTTCACAAACCCGAACATGAATTGGGTCGCAATACCTGCTAAGGCCGCCACTTTGTACTGAAGCAATAGCATAAACCGCAACCGAAGTATGGATATATGCGCCTTCATGTTCATATCTCAAGCTCCCCGTATAAGCGTGAGATAACCTCATCTATGGGTGGATTTTCAATCAATACATCCCGAACATCAAGTCTTTCTGATATCTCGGCCAGCAATTTGGCGGGAGTGGTCTTAGCAGGATCGAAGTTGAAATGGGCTTGACTTCCTTCAATGTCAACTAGCTCAGCCCGAAACACTTGGCCGCTGATGTATTCCCTTGAATACTCCTTACCCAGTTCGACAACGAGCCTGCGCTCTCGGGCTACCTGCTGGCGAATATCCTTTAGCTTTCCCTCAACCAGGATCTTCCCCTTTCCAATGATCATCACTCGGCTGCACAGGGCCTCCACATCATCCATATCGTGGGTTGTGAGAAGTATGGTAGTACCATGCTCTTTATTTAGCCGCCTGATAAAGTCCCTCACCACTAGCTTGGATACGGCATCAAGACCAATGGTGGGCTCATCGAGAAAAAGCAGCTTTGGCCTATGCAAAAGGGAAGCTGTCAGCTCGCAGCGCATCCGCTGTCCCAAACTTAACTGGCGGACTGGAATCTCAAGCAAATCGGCCAATTTGAGGGTGTCGACCAATTCCTCTAGTGTCTTGCCATAGTCGAGAGCTGGTAGTCTATAGATATCGCGTATCAGCTCAAAGGAGTCGATGACTGGCAAATCCCACCAAAGCTGGGAGCGCTGCCCAAACACTACCCCAATTTCCCTTACGTGGTCTATCCGTTCTTGCCAAGGAATCCGGCCCATCACTTTGCACATACCTCCATCGGGAAGCAATATGCCGCTTAAGATCTTGACAGTAGTAGACTTGCCTGCGCCATTAGGGCCTAAATAGCCTACTACTTCGCCTTCCCCGACTTCAAATGAAACTCCGTCAAGGGCCTTGATGAGTGTATACTCTCTTCTAACTAGCCCCCTAACTGCGTTCCACAGCCCCGCCTGGCGGCTAGCTATCTTAAAGGTCTTAGTCAGATCCCTAACTACGATTTGGCTCATAGACTCCCTCCCCCCAAAGGACCGAATATGCCAACTGCACGGAAAAGACCCACAAAAATAAAAAGCAGTAGCCCCGTACTCCTCCTTCTGGAAATAGCAAGGTGGAATATCAGTGTGGCTAACGCTTATTCGTTCATGGA
>JAAZMF010000017.1 GCA_012798955.1 Bacillota bacterium
ACCGCGGGGAAAGTGCCCAGTGTTTCATTGGGCAATGCCCAATCTAGAGCTAGATAAGGTCTACCACTAATATCCAACGATGCCATGACTAATGCCTCATCCATGGGGACAAAGGCAGTACCGAAACGGGTGATGCCAGCTTTGTTGCCCAGCGCCTTAGCTAGAGCCTGCCCTAAGACGATCCCCACATCCTCCACTGTGTGATGGGCATCTACCTCCAGATCTCCCCGGGCTTGCACATTTAAATCGAAAAATCCGTGCTTAGCAAAGGCCGTAAGCATGTGGTCAAAAAAACCAACTCCGGTATCAATGGTGCTCTCGCCCTTACCGTCTAGGGCTAAACTAAGTAGAATATCTGTTTCAGATGTTGCCCGGGTAATTTCTCCAAAGCGCACATAACATCTTCCTCTCCCAAATCCAAACCAGAATCCAAACCAAGTGTAAGCCGGTGCCTTGCGCCATCCACGCCTACACTCATCCCGACTAGTCCGGTCTCTTGACCTCGGCGGCCAAGGTAGCAAGTCTCACCTGCACAGCATTGGCATGGGCGTCCAGCCCCTCAATAGTGGCGAGCTCCACGGCGTGGGGACCAAACTCTTCTAGACCTGTCTTTGTATAGCTAATAATACTGCTACGCTTTACAAAATCCTCCACCCCTAAAGGTGACGAAAACCGAGCAGTGCCATTGGTCGGTAAAACGTGATTAGGCCCTGCCACATAGTCACCCACAGTTTCCGAAGCCCAATGCCCCAGGAAAATAGCACCGGCATGGCGGATCAAAGGTAATAGTTCCCAAGGGTTGTCTACACAGAGTTCTAGATGCTCTGGCGCCGATACATTTGCCCAATAGGCTCCCTCTGCCAAGTCCTGACAGACTAGGATCAGACCATACTTAGCCAAGGATTGCCTAGCAATACTCTCCCGCCCCAGGGCCTCAAGCTGTATAGCCAGTTCACTTAACACTGCTTCAGCTAGGGAAAGGGAATCGGTGACCAATATAGCCCCAGCCTCGGGATCATGCTCAGCTTGAGATAGAAGATCCGCAGCTAAGTGTCGGCTATCAGCACTTTCGTCGGCTAGAATCAATATCTCGCTAGGTCCCGCCAAGCTTTCGATGCCCACCCGCCCGAATACCATTTTCTTGGCTAGTGTAACATAGATATTCCCAGGACCTACGATCTTGTCCACTGGAGAGATACTGTCAGTACCATAGGCTAGGGCAGCAATGGCCTGGGCACCCCCTAATTTGAGCACCTTGTCCACTCCAGCCAACCTCGCGGCAACCAAGATGTGGGGGTTCATCACCCCATCCGGACCCACAGGAGACGTCATGATGATCTCCCCGACTCCAGCCACCCGGGCAGGCACTGCACACATGAGTACAGTAGACACTAAAGGTGCACTACCACCGGGCGCGTAGATACCCACCTTGTCAATGGGGGTGATCCTTTGACCCAAAATAATCCCATGGGATTCCTCAGTTATCCAGGACTTTGGCAATCCGTAACTATGGTACCGATATATATTTTCATGGGCGATTTTCAATGACTGCATAAACTCCGGGGATACTTGACCCATGGCCCAATCCCACTCGGCTTCACTAACCCAAAGGCTCTCTTTTGTGAGCTGTGCTCCATCTAATTTTAATGCATATTCAATGGCTGCCAGATCGCCTAGTTTCTTTACATCGGCCAAGATCCGGGCCACCGCATCCCAAGGGGTAAGAGCTTCGCCCCAAACCGCCTGGGTGCGCTCCATTGCCGCTGGGGTAACCTCTACTTCATCAACAAAGGGGCGGATCAAATGTGCGCGAATCTCATCCTTCGTTAGATCCCACGTCTTAATAATTCTCATCAGTTACCCCTCCATTCCAGTATCTGTCTCTGCCCGTAGAACCACTTGCAGCTTTCTAACCAGGCTATGAATGGTCCCATGCTTAACCTTGTAACTCACTTGATTGGCGATTAGCCGAGTAGATACCTGGGCTACGTCGGCAATGGGGATCAGGCCATTTTCCAGCAGCGTTGTCCCCGTCTCCGTTATGTCCACAATGGCATCAGCTAGCCCTACAATAGGGCCTAACTCCACAGAACCATTCAGCTCTACGACTTCCGCCTGAATCCCCTGACGATTGAAATAGTCTGTGGTGATATTGGGGAAAATCGTAGCCACCCGGGAATTAAAATCCAACTCCTGCACATCCCGAATCCCAGAAGCTTCGGGGACTGCCACAACTAAGCGGCAGCGGCCAAGGCCCAAGTCTACTAACTCTGCCACAGCCTTACCATTTTCCAGCAAGGTGTCTTTACCCACCACGCCTAGATCCGCAGCACCATATTCAACATAGGTAGGCACATCAGTTGGTTTGGACAAGAGAAATCTCCATTTGGTATCTGGAACCGGAACGATTAATCGCCGGGAAGGTGATCTAAGCTCCCTACAATCTATTCCGACCTTTTCCAGGAGCTCGATGACCACACCTTGTAGACGACCCTTTGGAACGGCTATAGTAAGAGGAATAGACTTATCCACGGTTTTCCCCTCCCTCTAGGAAGGTCAGCAAGGTAGGTAGATCCATTGTCCGCCACCCCATATCCATGTTCCACACTTGAATCTCATCTGGAGTAAAGGGCAAAGCAACCCACTGGAAATCCATTGCTTCGGCATACTCCAGGATCTCAGACTGGTTACGCCGCACCACATCTAGCTCCACCCTGTGCCCCTGTTGTCTAAGTTTTTGAGCAATCTGCCATCCCAACCTTGATCCTTGGCTCGCCCTAGCACATAGCACTCTAGTGCCTTCACATCCAGGCCATCCGCCCTGCTTAGATAATGCTAACATAATGCGCTCTACGCCTAGGGCGAATCCAGTGGCAGGACAGTCGTAACCAAAGTGGCCAATTAGCTTGTCATAGCGACCTCCGGTGCCTATGGTAAAGCCCATATCAGCGGTATATGCTTCCAAAACCACACCTGTATAGTATTCGATATCCTTGACCATCCCTAGATCAACTTGCACCCAATGGGCTAGATCATAGGCCTCCAAAGCATCATAGATAGCACTAAGATCACCAATGGCTCTTTCTGAAACAGGATTAGTGGCCCGATCTAGTGCTTCCCTTAGGACATCTTTACCTCCCCGTAAATCCGGAAGCATCCCTAGTAACTCCCGATCAGCCCTAGATAAATTGGAGCTTGCCAGAAGCTTCCCCAAGGCAACATAATCTTTTCTAAGTAAGGCTGTCCTAATGCCTCGCTTTTCCGAACTGGATAGGACGCCATGCTGCAAAATCCCATCGTAGTAATCGACATGGCCGATATCTATTCGGAAATCCTTCAAGCCCACAGCTTGCAGAGATTGAACCGCAAGGGCAACTATTTCAGCATCAGCCAAGTAGCCATTACTCCCTACAAGCTCGACACCGGCCTGATAAAACTCCCGGCGCCGCCCAGTTTGGGGCTCAGCATACCGAAACACATTGGCACTATAGCAAAGCCGAATGGGCTTTGGTTCCTCCCGCAGGCGTGTAGCCACAACCCGAGCCACCGGGGTTGTGGCATCGGGCCTCAGTGCTATAAGTCCGCCTTCCCTCTCAAAGAAGCGATACAAATTATCCCCTAGACCGGTAGCACCTCCGGCACTCACCGCGTCACTAAATTCAATGGTGGGTGTCACAATCTCGCGATAGTTCCACTGCTCAAATAGCTTCAGTAGCGTCTCCTCTACCCACCGTTTCCGCTGGGCATCCCTGGGCAGAAAGTCCTTGGTACCCCTGGGCGTCTGCACGGTAGTATATTCCATACTTTGCTCCCTCCCCTTAGTGGGCTATTCCCACTCGATGGTTGCCGGCGGTTTGGAGCTAATATCGTATACTACACGATTCACATCTCTAACCTCGGCCATGATCCTTTGGGAAATCTTTTCAAGTACCCCGAAAGGTATATGAGCCCAGCTGGCCAACATACCATCAGTGCTATGCACTGCACGGATACCCACCGTATATCCATAGGCCCGCTGTTGCTCCTGCACTCCAACGGTTCGAACATCGGTCAGTACGGCAAAATACTGCCAGATCTCCCTCTCGAGGCCTGCTTTTTTGATCTCATCTCTTAGAATAAAATCCGCGTCCCTCAAAATATCTAGTCTAGCCGGAGTGATCTCACCAATAATTCGTACAGCAAGACCCGGACCAGGGAAGGGTTGGCGCCATACCAGCTCATCCGGCAAACCCAGAATCCCACCGACTTCCCGCACCTCTTCCTTGAAAAGCCAGCGCAATGGCTCAATCAATCCCAGTTCCATCTCCTCTGGTAAACCACCTACATTATGGTGAGATTTGACTAAGGCCGCCTCACCTGCACCACTCTCCACCACATCGGGATATACTGTTCCTTGGACCAAATACTGGATGGAACCGATTTTCGCCGCCTCTTCTTCAAAAACACGGATGAACTCGGTGCCAATGATTTTCCTTTTTGCCTCGGGATCTACCACACCCGCGACTTGCCGGAGAAATCGAGCACTGGCATCCACCGCCACAAAATTATCGCCAAAAAACGGCTCAAAGATCTCTATAACCTCGTCGACTTCATGTTTTCGCATGAAACCATTATCGACAAAAACAGAATGCAATTGATCCCCTATAGCCCGATGTACTAAAGCAGCAGCCACTGTGGAATCCACCCCACCGGAGAGACCGCAAATCACCGGTGCATCGCCCACTCCTTGACGAATATTCTCGATGCAGTACTCGACAAACGCTGCCATTGTCCAATTTGGCTGGCACTTACATACCTCATAGATGAAGTGGGTCAAAATGTCTATTCCCACCTCATCATCCATCGAGGGCAATGCTTCTAGGCTGTAGACAACCCGGGCATTCCCGCTCGCGACTTCCATGGGGCAGGCCCCTTGTTGCTTTACAAGGATGCCACCACTTTTTATCACGGCTTGCCCAGGCCAATTGCCTAAAGCCAAAAGAGGTATGTCAACGCTCAGCAAACTAGCTACTAGCTTCTCCCCCTGTATCTGATCATGGGCCATAGGCTGTCCTACTAGGATAATGCCCAAGGGATTAGCTGCTAGAATGCGCTCCAAGGTGACTTTGGCTGGTAGTATTTCCGCATATGCCTTAAGGGCCCGCACCCGCCTTGCCACTAGGTGGTTGCCTTGCCCACCAAAATCTAGGACGATGATCTTATTGTCGGTCAGCTGATGGCCTGCCATCTGCCCACCACCTCATTTCCAAAAATCTATGTAGACCATATGTCACTTCGTATATATCTCAGGCTTGAGGACCCCAATAAAAGGCAAATTCCGATATTTTTCATTGTAGTCAAGGCCATAGCCTACGACAAACTCGTCGGGTATAGAAAACCCATTATAATCCGTAGTCACATTCACGGCCCTGCGGGCTGGTTTATCTAGTAAAGTCGCAATTTTGAGACTAGCTGGTCTCCGTGATTCAAGATTGTCCATAAGATATTTTAGTGTCAGGCCAGAATCCACGATATCCTCCACAATAAGCACATGACGGTGGGATATGGAAGCATCTAAGTCCTGTATGATCCTAACTACCCCCGATGACTTGGTGCCGGCTCCATAACTGGAAATGGCCATAAAATCTATAGTTAAGGGAATGGGGATCTCCCGGGTAAGGTCGGCCATAAAATGCATAGCCCCCTTTAAGATACAAACTGCTACCAAGTCTTTACCCACATAATCCTGGGAAATCTCAGCGCCTAGCTCAGCCACCCTTTTCTGAATCTGTTCTTTGGTCAGTAGTATTTTCAGCAAATCATCATGCATAGGTTTCTGCCTCCTTATGACATGGCTACTGATGTTGCTTGCCTCTATTCCAATGATAGTGGTAAACCCTGCTCTATTTTTCCCTATTCCCCAGAGCTTAGCCCGGCCTGGGCACCTAAAGGGAAGGACACAGGCGGAGAACACAGGCCATATTAACCTATTTAGGTACACTTCCCCATGATTGGGAAAAACCCTGCGCCATGACTAGAGATACCTGGGAACACAAAAACAGGGCCCTTGGTAAAAGGACCCCGTTTCTCTAGTTGGTTTACTAGACTTACATCATGCCTGGCATGCCACCCATACCTGGGGCGCCACCGGGCATCATCTCTTCTTCTTCGGGCTTATCGGCGATCAATGTCTCAGTAGTGAGCATCATGCCAGCAATACTAGCCGCATTCTGCAGAGCACTTCTGGTGACTTTGGCCGGGTCCACGATACCGGCTTCGAGCATGTCAACATACTCGTCGGTGACCGCATTAAGTCCAACACCGCTCTTGAGGGTCTTGGTCTTCTCAACAACGACAGCACCCTCTAGACCTGCATTAGCAGCAATCAGTCGTAGGGGCTCAGCCAGTGCCCTACGCACGATGTCGACACCGGTGCGCACATCGCCGGCAGCCTCAATACCATCAAGGGCACTAACAGCGTTTAGCAGAGTAACTCCACCGCCGGGGACGATCCCCTCTTCCACCGCGGCTCTAGTAGCCGATAGAGCATCCTCGATGCGATGCTTAACTTCCCTTAGCTCAGTTTCAGTGGCTGCACCCACCTTAATCACTGCAACGCCACCGGCGAGCTTAGCTAGCCGCTCTTGTAGCTTCTCCCGATCGTAATCGGAATCAGTGTCATCGATCTGGACTCGAATCTGGCCGATGCGAGCCTTGATATCTGCGGCACTGCCCTTGCCATCCACAATGGTAGTCTCTTCCTTGGTAATAATCACCTGACGGGCAGAACCTAGCTGATCAATGGTGGTATTCTCTAGCTTAAGACCTAACTCTTCGCTGATCACGGAACCACCGGTGACCACTGCGATATCATCGAGCATGGCCTTACGGCGATCGCCAAATCCAGGGGCCTTTACCGCGGCTACATTCAATGTACCTCGGAGCTTATTGACAACTAAGGTGGCGAGGGCCTCTCCCTCAACATCCTCGGCAATAATCAATAGGGGGCGACCGGTCTGGATCATCTTTTCCAAGACAGGTAGCAAATCCTGGACAGAGCCAATCTTGCGATCGGTGATCAAGATGTATGGATCGTCCAAAACAGCTTCCATGCGCTCAGAGTCAGTGACCATGTAAGGAGACACATAGCCTCTGTCAAACTGCATGCCCTCCACAACTTCGAGCTCGGTGCCAAAGGTCTGGGACTCTTCTACAGTGATGACCCCATCCTTGCCCACCTTTTCCATGGCCTCAGCAATCAGTTCACCGATTTCCTGATCATCGGCTGAGATTGCTGCAACTTGGGCAATAGCGCTCCTAGTCTCTACGGGCTTAGCTACGCCGCGGATATAATCTACTGCGCCATCTACGGCCCTATCAATGCCTTTCCGAAGTTCCATAGGATTGGCACCGGCGGCCACGTTTTTGAGCCCTTCCCTGATCATGGCTTGGGCCAAGACAGTAGCAGTGGTGGTACCGTCACCAGCTACATCGTTGGTTTTGGTGGCGACCTCTTTAACTAGCTGGGCACCCATATTCTCAAAAGGATCCTCTAATTCGATTTCCCGGGCGATGGTCACACCATCATTGGTAATCGTAGGGGAGCCGTATTTTTTTTCTAATACCACGTTACGTCCCTTAGGACCAAGGGTAACCTTCACCGCGTCAGCAAGGGTGTTGACGCCTTTCTCTAGCTTACGGCGGGCTTGTTCACTATATAGCAGATCTTTTGCCATCCCTGCATTCACCTTCCTTTAGTATCTTCAAATATGACTAATACCGACATGTTCCACCTCGGGAATCACTTCGGGAATCTAGTCAGCCGACAATACCTAGTACATCGGATTCCCGCATGATAAGGTACTCTTCTCCATCGAGCTTGACCTCGGTGCCAGCGTATTTCGCAAAAAGCACCCGATCGCCCTGCTTAACATGCATGGGGATTAGTGTACCGTTCTCATAGCGACCAGGCCCCACTGCCATAACTTCACCTTCTTGGGGCTTCTCCTTGGCTGTATCTGGCAACACAATGCCGCTTTTGGTCTTTTCTTCCTGCTCAACTACCTTTACTACTACTCGATCACCTAATGGTTTGATCTGCATCTGACCTGTAGACCTCCTTTTCCCGAAATCCCTTCTTGTTAGCACTCTTTGCTCGCGAGTGCTAATTCCAGTACTTATATTACAGAACCGTCATTTCAAATGCAAACATATACAATCCCCGAAATCCGCCTTGTCCCTTCCTCTTGAGTATTATACTCCTATTTACTCCACCTTTCACCAGATTTGGGCCCTATCCAGCTGACACGGATCTTGGGTGTGGCCGTTTTGATCGCCAAAAGGTAACTGGGAATAGGCACCTTTTCCCCATTCCCAGTATGGCCCAAATCGACGAAGTTAATCTCGCCTAGGGACTAACTCCCAAGCTATGCCCGTGGACCTTGAAAAACCCGGATCTCCCCGTCTCGATAAATCGGCACTAGTGAAGAGACATCTAATCTAGTGGCCCATTCAATGTCTTCACCGTAGCCAATTCGCTCTAGGCGCTGGCCATGCACACTACCGAATATCTGCTTAGCTAAGCCTTGGGGACCCCAAGTTTCATAAAGGGCTAGACAAGTCTCGGCGGTGTCTGATCGCTTTAGACCAGAACCTAACCCCGCGATAATAGCTCCTGCACATAGAGCATCCTCTAAAGAGAAACGACCTTGGCACCCGGCGCACACTAAAAGTATAGGTTCACTGTGATCCTGACAAAAATCTACCACCGCTTGGCGATTGGTCAAAGCCCCGACAATAATCGTTGTAGCTCCTCCCTTATGGGCCGCTTCCAAGGCAGCAGTCCCATTGGTGGTAGTCATGATCACACCCCTGCCACCTACTTTTTCCTTAGTGTATTCCCTAGGTGAATTGCCTAAGTCAAAACCAGGAGGAGGGTTAGCATTTCTCTCGCCCCCAAGTAAAAACCCTGGTTCCTGGGCATGGCGAGCCCGGGCCTTTTCAATATCTTTTAGGGGAATCACCTGTGCCGCACCATTTGCCAAAGCTGTCACCATGGTAGTACTAGCCCTAAGTACGTCGATAATCACCGCCAAGGTGCCCTCAGCCTGGATAAACTCCATCTCCCCGGGTAACAAAGCAACATCGACATATCTAGCCAAATCAACTCACCATTTCCTTAGGATATACCCCTAGAGCAGGGCTCCATTTATCAAAATTACCATTGTGTCTAGACTAGCAAACCCTTGAGGGCGTCCATCTTTAGACCTCGACGGGCCCTTAAGGTCCTTACCGCCTCCAGCGAACTAGCCGATTTATGCACGATATCACAAACAGCCTCGGCTACTGCCCCGGGATCATCTTTGCCTGGATAAAGTACATTACGACCCACCATGGCACCCCGTACATTCAGGCCCTCCCCCATACCCCGCTCAAAGTCCAAGATAGTGTTGACGGGATTGCCGGTGGAGGCCCCCCCTAACATGAGCACAGGCAATGTTGTTGCCCGCACAACTCGATGATACTCAGAAACATAGGGTATCTTTAGCCACAAGCCAGTAGAAGAATCTCCTAAGGCTGAGCCAATACCTATTGTCTTAATCAGCTCATCGGCATCCATCTTCACTTGGTAACCACCGGGAGTCTTTACCACTGGTAGCGGCTCCAAGAACACCGGTAGGCCCACGGCATTGCAACGCCCAATCGCATCGGAACAGTAGGCGATGGTTTGGATGGAGTAACGGGAATGCTGTCCTGTATCTAGGCGGAACATGATCTTGGACCCATCCATACCTAGCTGATGCATACGCTCAGCAGTAAAGGCAGTCATGCGATCATCCATCTCATATTCCACTCCGGCAAGACCTGAACGATTCATGCATCCGATGAGGACCTTGCCATCAAGCATGCCATTGGCACCATTTTCCTTCAGCAGGTAATCTACTAGCAAGAGATCTTCGATAATATCCGGAGTGGCCATGACGCCATCGATGTTGGATGTGACCAAGACCCTGACTATTCTCCCTAGGTAATCTAGACGATCTCCCATAGCTACTCGTTCTTGACCAACATTGGTCACATTGCGGGCAGGATGATCAGCAGCTAGAATGACAAGCTTGCCCTCCCGGGTTAGCTGGCTGCGCCGCACCCGCTTTTCTGCCGCTTCCTCCACTAATTGGGCCCGATAGAGCCTAGTCTCTCCCAGTAGATCTACCATCTCTTCGGTAAAAAACCGCCTTGTCTGGAAGAAATAACTACCCAACGCGTAGTTAACATCTAAGCGTTGCCTAACAATATTTAGATAAGCTTTAGCACTTTCTATAACAATAGAGCTATCTTCATGGGGTCGGGGTGTAATCTCAATACCGATACCCCCGGTATAGCCGATCTCAACTAAGGCCTTGATAAACTCCGCAAGCTCATCCTCACCCACCGCCCCACCTAGATAATCAAAGCGGGGGTGGCTGTCACCGTATAATGGATCCTCCCGGTCAGTTACACAACTACCCACATGTATATGGTTCAGGTAAGGTGCTAGTGCTTTGAGTACCTCCGGTGTCTCCGCTTCAAAGGAGATACCTCTTAGAAGGGGCATATGGCTAAGATCATACATGAGACCAAAATTGCTATGACCATATACATCCCGCAGTTGTCTAGCTATGGAGATAGCATCCTCTGTCGGTCCAATCAACTGATTCTTGCATCCTGGCTCAGGTATCCGGTCAAAGAGCTCTAAACTGATCTGTAGTGGTGGCACTTGGGCAATTTGAGCCTGTTCCTTGGCATATGTACAGATCTCATCCAAGGAACGCACCAAGGCTAACATAGCCTCCTGCCGGGCTTTTAGGCCGCTGGCAGTCCCCACATCACGTCCACTAATCATGCCAACTGCCACAGCTTGTAGCTCTAGCGCTTGGTCAATACATTCTTTGATCCTATCTACAGCAAGTTGCCGCGCCATCTCATCCCGGCTGCTGATATCCTCTGGTGCAATAAGGTTATCTTCATTGATCAGCTGTATCGGTTGAGCACTGAAAATCACCTTTTTACCGCTTTCTTTAAGCAGTTGAGCGGCTTTCCGCCTGATGCTACGGTGCTTGATCCGGGTAATCTCAATTCCCCCAAAATATGGGTCATCTAGCACCTGCTGCATCGTCCTGAGAAGGTACTCCTCCCGTGCTTCGCCCCTTTGGACAGAGTTGGTGTTCCCCGGACCTGGGAAAGCCATAAAATGCACTAAGCTAATGGGATTCTTCTGTAAAACCATATCTCGTCGCCCCTCCCTAATCGGTTATCTATTTGCTGCCAAGTAGCCCCCTGATGCGCTCTAGACCCTCTAGGATCAAGTCCTCTGAAGTAGCATATGAAAGGCGCAAGTATTCCTCAGCTTCTCCAGGCTGCCTTTTGCCAAATGACGTTCTTGGCAAGGTAGCCACACCTCCATCATAGAGCAATTTGCGCTGCAAAGCCTTGGAGTCGGCTAGGCCTAGATTGCGACACGCCTCTGTCACATTGGGATACACATAAAAAGCACCAGGTGGTGTCAGGCAAGTGATGCCCTTGATGGTATTTAGCCCTCGAACGATGAGATCCCTGCGCCGCCTGAATTGCTCCACCATGGCCAGGGTTGCATCTTGGGGTCCCTGCAAGGCCTCTACCCCAGCTAATTGAGTAAAAGTAGCAGTGCAAGACTCACTATTTGTCTCTAGGCGAGCAATATGTACGGCTAACTCCTTATTCATCACACCATAGCCTAGGCGCCAACCTGTCATGGCATATGTTTTGGAAAACCCAT
>JAAZMF010000018.1 GCA_012798955.1 Bacillota bacterium
ATCAATGTGCCTCTCCACAATATCTTCGGCTCTCTCCATTTCCCGACCAGACAATGCTAATACAAGTGCTTTATGATCATCATGGGCTTCCTCCATACGCTGGGGTCGCCTTGTGGTCATAACCACCCTCGCCAACTGGATCTGATCCCGCAGACGCTGGAATAAATCCACCAAAGTCTCGTTACCGGACAAACCAACTAAGGTCACGTGAAAATAATTATCAATATCAACATAGTTTTTGATGATTCCTTCTTCAACCGCTTTCCGCTCCAGAGCCAAGATGGATTCCAGTTTGGCAATATTGGATTCATCGAACGTCGTTTTCTTGATAGCTAGTAATTCCAAGGCTAGACGGACGTCGAATATATCGCAAATATCCTTGTCGGTAAATGTCCGAACAACAGCTGGTTTATGAGGCTCCTTAACAACTAAACCGGTATCTGTTAACTTAAGCAACGCGTCCCTAACTACGTTGCGACTAACTTCGTAGTATTTACTCAAAAGAGTCTCATCTAGAATACTCCCTTGAGGGGCATCACCATGTAGTATCTTATCTTTCAGCACATCATAAAGGCGGGTAGACAGCGTACTTCGAGTGAATACTTTTTCTCCATCTGCTAACATGTACTCTAGTCCTTTCAATATGATTGGTTCTTTAATGATAACATTATTCCCATTGGAATGTCGACATTGTTCTTCCTGGAGTGATTGCCTTGAGATGTTTAGCCGATGCAAGAGATGTCATCCCCCGTGCCGCCGGAGCTATCTGCCATCATATGCTACCTAGGCGACTTTGCGGCAAATCTTGTCGGTGCCGAGCTAGTGGTATCTAGTCAATCCTCAATATTGCACTGGCGCTTAGGCCATGCCGCGCCTACGGCCCATGGACCGTGGGCATCACCTCTATCTCTGAGCTGTTTTTTGCCGTGCACTGGACCAGTAACTCAGTGGTGGCGCCATCAGTTGGCAAGCTCATCGATCTGATCGGGCGGGCTAAGGTGTTTCGTCTATACTAAGACACACTCATACTTCCTCCCAGAGCCGCCTTATATTATTGAGGCTTATTCTAGTACCTTCCTTGCACTCTTCCATGCCCTCAAACTCCAGTGATATGTACCCATCATATCCAGACTGCTTAATCAATCTCATAATCGCTCTTACTGGCAAGTCTCCCTGGCCAAAGATTGATCCACGAAGAAAGTTGCCATTAACAGTTTTGAACCATCTACCCTCACCAGGATCCTCATAAAACGGACGATAGTAAAAATCTTTAAAGTGGATGTGCGATGCGAGGGGCAAAGTGTTCATCACACCAATCATTGGCAGTTCATCAACACACAAGAAATTCCCCACATCAACGACTATTTTGAAATTCTCCCTATCGACCAGCTTATGTACTCGCTGTACGCGCTCACTATGTTGTACACCCCAACCATGATTTTCAATGCTGGTAGTGATTTCGAACTGCGCAGCATAGTCGGCGATTATTTGGCTACCCTCGACAATCTGCGGAAGACGTCTATTGAAGCTATGGATGTTGGCCTCTTCAGGCGTGCTCCTAAAGGCTACCACATCGTGGCGTAGCGACTTAATGCCCATGTGATTGAGCAAATCTACATGCTCTTTCACCCTGGCCATCTCGGCATCAAATTGCTCTTTTGTCTCCTGGCAAAAGTTTGCCGGCATACAATAATTCGATATCTCCAAGCCCAAGTCCTGAGCTTTTTGGACAACCTGATCAGCCAAATCAAGGTTATCAACTAGAGTAAAGCCGTAAGGAACGAATTCTATATGATCGCATCCATTATCTTTGGCCCACTGCAATACATCCAAAATCGTCATCTCGCCGCTGTAAAGCTCACCTGTTAAACAGTAACTACTAATGCCTATCTTCACTTGGCTCACTCCCTTTTTTGCCAATGCATCAATCACTTACCGATACCACCCATGCAGGTAGGCTGTATCGTAAAGTGCAATTACTCTTTCGGGGTCAACTTCCCGAAGAATGTTATGAACCTGGGTGAAAACAAAGCCCCCGCCTGGCGCCAAGATAGAGACCATCCTTTCGGTTTCTTGCTTGATCTCCTCAATAGTGCCATGACTCAGGATATGCTGGGTATCGCAGCCACCACCCCAGAAGGTAAGGTGCTGGCCAAATTCACGCTTTAGTCCCACAGGATCCATGTCGGCAGCCTGATACTGCACCGGATTGATAATATCAACGCCGATTTCAATTAAATCAGGTAGCAAACTATAGATACTACCGCAGGAGTGCAGAAAAATAAACAAGTCGCTATTTTCCTTGATGTACTTGTAAATGCGGGCATGGAATGGCTTGATCATCTCCCTATACATCTTGGGCGAGATCTGTGGACCTGTCTGCATACCCAGATCGTCGCCGACTTGGATGATTTGAACATAGTCCCGCACCGCAGGTAACCATCTCTCAAGCTGTGCGATTACGCTATCTGCCAGCTTATCCATGTAGTACAAGGCAAGATCAGGATTGCCAGCTAGCATAGTCATGAAATTCTGATAGCCGAAATCGAAGTGGCCTGCCTCGAAGATGTTGCCACCAAAAGCAGCCAAGACGGCGTAATCCGTTTCATCGTGAAGCCTCTTGGCTTCGCTACATAAGAACTCATATTCCTCATCACTCAGTGTCGGGAAATTGTGATTGTCAATATCCGAGTATGTGGTGGCGTTGGTGAGGGGGTGGTATTCCTGATCAAACCAGTGACCATCCTTGGGCATGCGGGCGATTGTAGTATCTCCTTCCATGACCACCCTGCTACCATCGGGCATTAGCACCGGATCAAAGCCATGAGGCACCAACACCTCGTGCCCATCAGGAGTTGTCCATTCCCGCCAAGCACCGATATCCAAACCAAAGGCTGGAGAATACCGATGTAGCTGAATCACATCACCATGCAACCTCTCCAAGATCGGCAACTCCGGTTCGGCAAGCCACTGCATCAAGTCATATAACTTCACCTGGCCATCTTTGATTCCCAGTTTTTCTCTAAGTCTCATATATGCGTTCACAGATATTCCAGTTGACCGCATTGCTCCAAAATCGATAGGGATCCGATCGGCTTCTTGGTGGTTTAGTGCCATTAGAACTCTCTCCCGAGGTGTTAGGCCCACATGAATTCCTCCTATCTCTCACTCGCCCACAGTCTGCAGAGCTAGGCCTTGAATGAAGTATTTCCGCAGGGCAATAAACAAGGCTATCGTCGGCAAGGACGCAATAACAGCCCCTGCCATTAACCCGGGTACATTGGCGCCTGCCCGAACGCCCTGCAGCTGAGCAAGACCAACCATAATCGGCCTTGTTTTGGCAGAAGATGTCAAGATTAGCCCAAACAACAGATCATTCCAGACCCACGTAAACTGGAAGACAGCCACTACCGCTGCAGCAGGAAGAGATAACGGCATGAACACTTGACAGTAGATCCGCAGGTCAGAGCACCCATCCAATCTTGCCGCTTCCATCAGCTCATCGGGAATCGTGCTAAAGAAAGCCCTAAAGATAAGGGTAGCAAACGGTGTGCAAATCGCAATGTAGAACAGCATCATTCCCAGTTTGGTGTCGTACAGATTTAATTCCTGGTAGGCTTGGAAAAGTGGCACAAGATACATCTGAAAAGGAAACACCGTACCACTGAAAATCAGGGCAAACAGCAAATTGGAGCCTCTGGGACGCAGGCGAGCGATTGAAAAGCTCGCCAGTGATGCGAAAATGATTGAACCGACAGCTCCTGTAACCGCATAAACTAGGCTATTGACGAAGTAACCTCCCAGGTTCGCCGTTGTCCAGGCGTACTTCATGTTCTCTAGGAAATACCATTGACTAGGCAACTGCCAAAACGACTGCCGCGCATAGTCGTCGCAATTTTTGAATGCGACCAGAAGCGATGTCCAAACAGGCAGGAGCCAGACAAGACATAATGGCACAATCATCACATAGACTAATATCTTGCGTTTCACCTTATTGATTTCTCTCCTGTCTAAGATTTGCCCGCAGATACGACCCAGAAAGGAGAATCACGATCAGCGACAAAACTATAGCGACAGATGCTCCGTAACCCATATGGAACATAGTAAATGACTCACGATACATGGTCATTGCCAATGTCTCAGAGGAACGATAGGGACCGCCTTGCGTCATGACATATATCAGGTCGAACTGATTTAGGGAGTTGATCAGGCTCATAGTGATAACAACCATCGTCATCGCCCGCATAAGCGGAAAGACAACGTACCTAAATGTTTGCCAGCCAGTGGCACCTTCTAGTTTTGCAGCTTCCACTGGTTCTTGGGGTATTGCCTGTAGGCCGACTAAGAAAATAATCATATTCTGACCGGTCATCTTCCAGGTCCATGCGACAATCATCGATATAGTGTTGGCGGGGACCTCCGTAAGCCAGGATCGGGCCCATCCCGATAGCCCTACCCCCCTGAGCATAGAATTGACCACGCCCAGGTCAGGGCCATACATCCACGTCCAGATGAGCCCGGTCGCAACGGCAGAAATCGTCAAAGGTATGTAAAACACCGACTTAAACAGATCGGCAAAGACAATCCGATTAACAATGACTGCAATAAAGAGGCCAAGTCCCACCGGGAGCAGGAGGGTTCCGATCATCCAGATGAACGTGTTTGTCACAGATGTTAGGAAATTCGGTTCCGTCAATAAGTTACGATAGTTTGCTAAGCCAATGAATTTCGGCGGCATCATCAGGTCGTACTCGGTAAAACTGAGACGCAAAGTATAGAGCATCGGCGCTAGCAAAAATCCTCCCACAAGAAGGAGCGCTGGTACAACGTACAGATACGGTGCAATCTTGTTTAGCGCTTGTTTCATGGACAACTGTGGCCTCCTCATCGCTAATTGGCGGCAATGCTACTGCCCGGACCAATACCGGTCAGCGATGGTCGTCAATACAGAAATCACATCTTCCTTCTGATCGGGGTTCAACATGAACCGTGCAAATTCATCCACAGCGGCTTCACAGATCTCGGTAGGCGTCGCTTCCCAATAGCGGTTCACTAAGCGATAGTTGCCTTCATTGATCCTAGCAAGTAGGTTTTTCTTCGGTTCCGCTAGAAAACTCCCATCAGATTTTGCGTTGGGCGGTATGAATCCCAAGATGCTGCACCAACGGGTCTGGGTTTCAGGAGAAAGCCACCATTCGGCTATCTTTATAGCATCTTTAGAGTTTGCTGCTTTCTCACCAAATAGAATCGGGGCTGCTTCGTAGATGATTACGTTGCCCACTTCCTCATTGATCACGGGCAGAATGAAAGTATCGTAATCCACGCCGGCCTTAAGTCCAACTCCATCGAGACCATCGGTGTACCAATCACCGATCAGGATCATGGCAATCTGGCCGTTGACTAGCATGCGAGGGCAATCTGCGAACAAATCAGTTCCCCCATCAACAAAATAGCCTTTCTCCAGCATATCCTGCCAGATATCGAAGGCATGTCTGACGGTTGGATGGTCGTAGTTGATCTTGCCAATCATCAAGGCCTCATAGGCATTTGGATCCAATCGAGTAAGAATCTCTTGGAACCAGATGAACGTCGGCCAGCGACCCTGTACCGTTTGGCCAAAGGGGGTGATTCCCTTATCCACCAGGAGCTCACATATTTCCATGAGTTCATCCCATGTCTTCGGAAGCTCGATACCATGCTCTTCAAAGACCGACTTGCTATACCAGACTGACCAGTAGGCCAAATTCGATGGCACTCCATACACCCGGCCATCAAATTCAAAAGCCTTCCGCAATGCTGGGTTATACTCGTCTGCCCGATTATCCCATGCTTCTGTCACATCGACTAGGTTGCCCGTTTTATACAATGCTTCCATTCGAAAATCAGACCACCAAGTAAACATCTCTGGCGCCCGAGTTGAAGGCAAAGACGTTCTCACCGCTGTTTGATGCATATCAGTATTAGCATAGCCCATTGTCTCCCAGCCCACGCCAACTTCCTCCGCAGCCAACTCAGCCATCTGCTCGAAAGGTCCCTGCCAGGAAGGTGCTCCTAGTTTATCATGGAACAATCGACTCCCTTGCCCAGTTGCCATCCCACTTATTGAACCCAACAGAGCAATCATAAGCGCTACGCAAGCGGTAAGTCGCAACAAGCCACCCGATTTCATAATTGTTCCTCCCTCTATCACCGTCTATCTCCTGCCCTTTTCAGTCTATAGACCCTTCCCACCTCAATGTTTGCCCATTCAGGAGAATTAGTCCGTCACCACCTCCGCTAGACAACACCTCGCTGTCAATTTAGTCAAACAAAGGCAACCTTCGCTATTTTCTGCGATATCCCTGCACTCTCTATATCTTTCTTGCCGAAGCGGAAAATGGAGAAAAGTCCAATATGAAATTATCATTTCTGATCGTTTCTATAGAATATTAGCCGACCATGTCGATTTTTCAGCCCAAGAAAAGCCTTCATACGCTCGTAAAGTGGACTCCTGTAACCTCGCAAATTTCTGAGCCCGACAACGATAGTCTCATTG
>JAAZMF010000143.1 GCA_012798955.1 Bacillota bacterium
AACAACTACATATAGGGCTAAGCTACGATCAGCCACGATATGTAGGGTTATTTTGGGAAGGGATGGTTTTCGATGCAGATCAGTGGTAACGCCAGAACTGTGCTGGAAAGACGATATTTGGCCAAAGAGGCCAATGGTCGTCCGCTGGAGACACCAGAAGATATGGTGAAACGGGTGGCGCAAAATATAGCGGCTGTAGACGGCAATTATGGGGCAGATGCAGAACAGATTGCCGAAACAGAAGCCGCATTTGTCGAGATCATGGATCGGCTAGAATTCCTACCCAATTCACCTACATTAATGAATGCCGGACGGGAGCTACAGCAACTTTCGGCCTGTTTTGTGCTTCCCGTAGAGGATTCCATGGAAGGCATCTTTGAGACCGTGAAAAACGCCGCTCTCATACACAAAAGTGGTGGTGGCACCGGCTTTGCCTTCTCACGCCTACGACCGCAAAACGACAAGGTACTTAGCACCGGTGGTGTGGCTAGTGGACCTATTTCCTTTATGAAAGTATTCAACGCCGCCACAGAAGCTGTCAAACAAGGAGGCACCCGTCGAGGTGCCAATATGGGCATTTTGCGGGTTGATCACCCGGATATCCTAGATTTTATCACATGCAAACAAGACTCCCAGGATCTGACCAATTTTAACTTGTCTGTGGGCATTACAGAATCATTTATGGAGGCAGTAGCTGCCGACACCACCTACGATTTAGTCAATCCCCGCACCGGACAAGCCGCTGGTAGGTTAAGTGCTAGAGATGTCTTCGGCAAAATCGTGGAAATGGCGTGGCACAATGGTGAACCTGGCATCATTTTCCTGGATCGCCTTAACCAGCATAATCCCACTCCCCATGTAGGAGAGTTCGAGTCAACTAACCCCTGTGGCGAGCAACCTTTATTGCCCTATGAATCCTGTAACTTGGGGTCAATCAACTTATCCAAATTCACTACCGGAAAGGCATTTGATTGGGAGAGGCTGCGATGTGTGGTGCATACCGCCATCCATTTCCTTGACAATGTAATCGATGCCAATCAATACCCTCTACCGGAAATCGAAGACATGACCAAGGCCAATCGCAAAGTGGGACTTGGTGTCATGGGTTTTGCAGATATGCTGATTGATCGAGGCATACCGTATGATTCTGCAAAAGCCGTGAAGGTCGCCGAAGAAGTCATGGGCTTTATTCAAAGCGAAGCCCGTCTGGCGTCGGCGGAGCTTGCTCAAGAGAGGGGACCTTTTCCCAATTTTAAAGGCAGTATATATGACAATGGTGAGACCCCACCACTCCGTAATGCCACAGTCACCACCATTGCCCCTACGGGGACAATCAGTATTATTGCCGGGGCCTCATCAGGCATTGAACCATTATTTGCCGTAGCGTATACCCGCAATGTGATGGATGATGACCAGCTTATTGAGGTGAATCCACGTTTTGAGAAGTTAGCCAAAGAGCATGGCTTTTACAGCCCTGAGCTTATGAAACTAGTAGCCCAAAAGGGCTCTGTAAGGGGCATAGAGGAAATACCCAGCTCTATTCAGGAGCTCTTTGCTACAGCCCATGATATTAGCCCTAAACACCATGTGAATATCCAGGCCGCCTTTCAAAAATTCACTGATAACGCTGTCTCCAAAACAGTTAACCTCACCCACAACGCAACTGAAGATGACGTAGCGGCAGTATTTACAGAGGCCTACCGACTAGGCTGCAAGGGGATTACAATATATCGTGATGGTAGCCGCTCTGGTCAGGTGTTGAGTGTGCAAAAAGCTGAACCACTCACAACTAGCACTCCATCGGGGATTCCGCAAGCCGTCGTAAGGCCGCGGCCCCAGATCACCACCGGTCGTACACAGCGAATTCCTACAGCCCACGGGAATATGTATGTCACCATCAATGAAGATGAGTACGGCATCTGTGAAGTATTTGCTCAAACAGGCAAATCCGGAGGCGATGCCGCGGCCAACAACGAAGCTATCGCCCGCTTAATCTCTACTGCGCTAAGGGCGGGTATACCGGTAACTGACGTAATCAAACAACTACGGGGCATCCGGTCCTCTGCTCCAGTGTGGTTCAATGGTGGCATGGTATTATCTGGCCCCGATGGGATCGCCATCGCCCTTGAGCGGTATCTCCACTGGAAAAACACTGGTCAAGAACTAACTAGTGTACAGACAGCCATGGATGTGGCCGCACCTGCCGGTGAGTGTCCTGAGTGTGGCAGTGTCCTAAAATACCAAGAGGGATGTAACACCTGCCCCCAATGCGGATATTCCAAGTGTAGTTAAGGAACTCCAGCTAGCTAGTCAAGTTGGAGTGTACACTAAGGCCAGATGAGAAGCACCTCCCATCTGGCCTCTTTTCTTGCTCAAGATATGCTCATAACTCAATAGGGACTAGCCTCCGTAGCTCCACGTCTACAGGTGAGACTTGACAGTCATATGCCAAAACAGTTACCCCGGCAACCGTAGCTTCCTGCACCGCTTCAGCGAAATCTGGATCCCGTACCTTATGGGGTGAGAAGACGTAAGCATCATCTCGCTGAATCACAAACACTAGAAATGCCAAATATCCTTTAATCGCCGCCATGGCTAATTCCCGCACATGTCGTGCACCCCTCACGGTAGGGGCATCGGGAAAAAGTGCAATACCATCCTCCACCAATGTCACCGACTTTACCTCGATCAAGCCCCGCCTACCATTGAGCGTTAGAGAAAAATCTAACCGACTGTGACCGTAGACTGCCTCTGGCCGAAGGTCTTCCCAGCCGGTGAATTCAGCTAAGCGACCGTCCCGGATAGCTTTTTCCATCAATCGATTGGGAAGATGAGAGTCTATTGATACCCAAACACCATCTGCATGAAGCACCTTGGCTAAGCGGCCAACGGTTTTTTGCCCACGGTCTATGGCAAAAGGCTCCACCATCACTTCGGCGCCCGGTACTAGAAGCTCTTCCATGCGCCCGGAGCTTGGTACATGTACGTCTAGATGCTCACCATTACCTCGGTCTACTAAAGCAACAAATCGGTTAAGCCGTTTCACAAATCGGGCTTCCCATTGGTTAGTTCTCATCTCGTTTGGACTCTAGTGTTGAGCTCTCGCCTCGGCAAATCTTGCAGGTTCCATAGAACTCCAATCGATGGTCCAATACCTCATGACCACTATCCTCTGATACCTTGGCATTAAGATGCAACTTGACAGGTAAGTCTAAGTCATAGACATTCCCACAATCGGAACAGACGAGATGGTAATGGTTCTTGGGATTGCCATCAAAACGACTTGAAGTGCTACCAAAGCTTAGCTCCAGGGCTTCCCCCGACTCCACCAATATGCGCAGATTCCTGTAGACAGTTCCTAAGCTGATATGGGGAAGTACTTGCTTAACCTCCTGATAAATCCAATCGGCGTTAGGGTGGGTGTCGGTACTACGCAACACCGATAAAATCACCTCTCGCTGCCTAGTCTTTC
>JAAZMF010000144.1 GCA_012798955.1 Bacillota bacterium
AGATGGCCACGTGATTGGTAAGGTGGGGGTTTTGGGGCCTACCCGAATGGATTATGAGCGGGTGGTTACCATCGTAGAATACATCGCCATCAATCTCAGTGAGCTGCTTACCGATGCCCGGCGTCACTAGTGGCTAGGGGCATCGTATCATGGCCACCGGGGCTTTCCCGGGCACGAGGGAGAAAGGAGAGAAGGCGCGTGCGCCCCTAATGGGGGTTCGTTGCGCCGCTTTTCATGAAAAACCATCAAGCATCCTCCCATAGCGAGGGCGAGCATCAGGAATGCACTTGCGGAAACTGCACTTGTCACGGGCAATCGCCCCCTGCTGCTAAACCAGCTAGTGATGGTAGGGATGAAGGAACCGTTGACCAGGAACTCGCCTGTGATCAAGGGGATGAAGCGGGGGATTTAGGACAGAATTCAGATCTAGAGGCCCTATCCCAGAAGCTACAGAATCTTGAAGCACAGGAAGCGGAGTTGAATCAGAAATTGCTACGCCTACAGGCAGACTTTGACAACTATCGTAGGCGTACCCGCAAGGAAATGCAGGAGAATATCATTCGGGCAAACGAAGAGCTTATTGGCGAGCTTTTGCCTGTTATAGATAATTTTGAACGAGCGCTGGTGCCCAGAGATGACGCTAGTGCTGAGTCCATTCGCAGTGGCGTAGAATTAGTCTATAAGCAGTTTCTAGATATCTTGAACAAAGAAGGCTTGATACCCATTGACACAGTGGGGGAGACGTTTGATCCCCACGTACATGATGCTGCCCTAGTGGAGACTACCAGCGATCCCGGCCTGGACAATCAAGTTGTTCAGGAATTACAGAAAGGCTATTGTTTTGGTGATCGTGTACTCAGGGCGGCTGTAGTTAAGGTAGCCAAAATCGAGGATTAGGCCGGGATGATTCCTGGGGATCCATCGTGGGAAAGACGAGGAGGACGAGAGTATGGGCAAAGTTGTTGGTATCGATCTAGGAACAACTAACTCAGTAGTTGCTGCCATGGAGGCCGGAGAGCCGGTAGTGATTCCCAATGCGGAAGGAAGTCGGACTACTGCTTCTGTGGTGGCCTTTTCACAAAAGGGAGAGCGTCTGGTTGGGGAAGTAGCAAGGCGACAGGCTGTAACTAACCCAGAACGCACGATTTTGTCTGTTAAGCGTCGCATGGGAACAGATTATTCGGTGACCATCGATGATAAAAACTATACTGCACAGCAGATTTCAGCCATGATACTGCAGAAGCTGAAGGAAGAAGCAGAAAACTACTTGGGGGAGGAAGTTACCCAAGCAGTGATTACAGTGCCCGCCTATTTTACAGATGCTCAGCGCCAAGCCACCAAGGATGCCGGTGCTATCGCTGGGTTAGAGGTGCTGAGGATTATCAATGAGCCCACAGCAGCTTCATTGGCATACGGACTAGACAAAGAAGAGGATCAGAAGCTATTGGTCTTTGACTTAGGTGGAGGCACTTTTGATGTATCCATCCTTGAGGTAGGAGATGGGGTATTTGAGGTGCTTGCTACCCATGGCAATAATCGTTTGGGTGGCGACGATTTTGATAATCGCATAGTCAAATATCTAGTCGAGCAGTTCCGCCATCAAACAGGTGTTGATCTAAGTAAAGATCGCATGGCCACGCAGCGACTGCGGGAGGCCGCGGAGAAAGCTAAGATTGAGCTTTCCGGTCTGCAGACAACCAACATTAACCTGCCATTTATTAGTGCCGGGGAAGCCGGGCCATTGCACATGAATATTGACCTTACCCGAGCTAAGTTCAACGAGTTAACAGCCGACCTAGTGGAAGCCACAATGGGACCCACACAGCGGGCCCTAGATGACTCTAACTTGAAGCCCCATGAGATCGATAAGGTGATTCTAGTAGGTGGATCTACCCGTATACCGGCAGTGCAAGATGCTATTCGTGACAAGCTAGGTAAGGAGCCCTTTAAGGGCGTCAACCCCGACGAATGTGTGGCAATGGGGGCAGCTATTCAGGCTGGTGTTCTGGCGGGTGAAGTCAAGGATATAGTGCTTTTGGATGTGACACCGTTGTCTTTGGGAATTGAGACCTTAGGTGGTGTGATGACTCGGCTCATCGAGCGCAATACCACTATTCCTACCAATAAGACTCAGGTGTTTAGTACGGCGGCTGATAACCAGACCGCAGTTGATATCCATGTACTTCAAGGTGAGCGGCCTATGGCCAGTGATAACGTGACCTTAGGACGTTTTCAGTTGACAGGTATACCGCCTGCACCCCGGGGTATTCCCCAGATTGAGGTAAGCTTTGATATTGATGCCAATGGCATCGTCAACGTATCCGCTAAGGATCGGGGTACCGGTAAGGAGCAGAGGATTACCATTACCTCATCTAGCGGACTGTCCGAAGAAGAAATCGAAAAGATGATTCGAGAAGCCGAAGCCCACTCCGAGGAAGATAAGCGCCGCAAAGAGCTAATCGAAGTGAAGAATCAAGCGGAGCAATTAGTCTATACCGTTGACAAGACATTGAAGGATCTAGGCGATAAAGTCACCAGCGATGAAAAGTCGAAGATTGAGGCTGCCAAGGCAGAACTTGTTAAGGCTAGCGAAGGTGATGATATAGAGGCGATTAAGGATAAGCTTGATGCTGTGAGCACAGCCCTGCATGGGGTTACATCCCGGATGTATGCCGAGGCTGATCCTGGTCAGGGACAGGGGCAAGGCGAATCAGGTAATGGACCTGGGGGAGACAATGTTGTGGACGCAGACTATACAGTAGTTGATGAGGACTAGAGCGCACTTAAAGATTAAAAGGCATGAATGCTTAAGCAAGTTGCTAGAAAAGGCGGTGCAACATGGCCAAACGAGATTATTACGAGGTTTTGGGGGTGGAGCGAGGTGCTTCTGAGGCCGATATTAAGAAGGCTTATCGTAACCTTGCCCGCAAATATCACCCCGATGTAAATCAGGATGACCCCGATGCTGAGGATAAATTCAAAGAGGCCAGTGAAGCTTACCGCGTGCTGGGTGATGAGAAGTTACGACAGCAATACGATCAATTCGGTCATGCCGCGTTTGATGGAGCAAATGGCGCCGGTGGCTTTGACGGTTTTGGTGGCTTCGAGGGATTTGGGGATTTCGGTGATATCTTCGATATGTTTTTTGGTGGAGGTATGGGCCGCCAAAGCCGCACAGGGCCACAAAAGGGTGCCGACTTAAGATATGATCTGACCATTGATTTCGAGGAAGCTGCCTTTGGGGTGGAAACGGAGATAGAACTACCCAGGACAGAGATCTGTCCCCGTTGTCACGGTAATCAAGCGGAACCTGGAACTCCCATCCACACCTGTGCTCAGTGCAATGGTACAGGTCAGGTTCAACATGTACAAGAGAGCGCCTTTGGCCGTTTTGTTAATGTAAGGCCTTGCCCAACGTGCGGTGGCGAGGGTAAAACCGTGGAGACGCCTTGCCGGGAATGTCGAGGGCAAGGCCGGGTGCGTCGCACGCGGAAGATCAGTGTCAAGATCCCCGCGGGTATAGACAATGGCTTCCGCCTGCGTGTGCCCCAGGAAGGGGAAGCAGGTACCCGGGGCGGTCCCCCAGGTGATCTATATGTGTTCGTCACGGTCCGCCCCCATGCGTTTTTCCAGCGCCGAGGCAATGACATCTATTATGAGATGCCTATTGGCTTCGTCCAGGCTACCCTTGGTGATGAGATAGAGGTACCCACCTTGGAGGGTAGTGTTAAGTTGCGGATCCCTGAAGGTACCCAGACGGGGACATCTTTTAGAATTAAGGGTAAGGGGATTGCCAATTTGCGGGGCTATGGCAGGGGCGATCAGCATGTGGTGGTGAGGATCACTACCCCGAAAGGTCTTTCGGCAGCCCAGAAAGACGCCTTGAGGGCATGGGGTGAGAGTGTCGGTGATACGACGACCCATGCTCCTGGCAATGATAAAGGATTTCTTGGGCGCATGAAGGATGCTATTGATGGGTTTAGAGGTGGCGAATAGTTGATGGCAGATGGGGCGTGGACAAGAATTACGGTGACTACCAGCTTAGAGGCGGTAGAAGCGGTCATAGGTCTCTTAATGAATGCTGGAGTAGGCGGTGTAGAGATTAGTGATCCCAGAATTTGGGAGGAAGAGGCGACTGCTCCAGATCACTATGGGGAGCTTTACCCCGAGGTAGTCCCGGTCCCCTCCGATGCCTTTGTGGAGGTAATCGCATATTTGGCCGGTGACTGTAGGGATTGTGAGATCATAAGTGCAATCCAAAGGCAGGTACCAGCTCTTATGGAGGCGGGACTTAATCCAGGGCCGGCCAGAGTCGATACTACCTTAGTTGCCGATTCCGACTGGGCCCACGGGTGGAAGGATTTTTATCATACCCAAAGGGTAGGTCAAAGGATTGTCATTAGGCCTAGTTGGGAAGTCTATGTTCCCCATGATGATGATGTCGTCTTGGCCATTGATCCGGGCATGGCTTTTGGAACTGGGGAGCATAAGACAACTCGTTTATGCCTAGTACAACTGGAAAGACTAATGAGGCCACAACTTATTGTTTACGATATTGGTTGCGGCTCAGGCATCTTGTCTTTGGCCGCAGCTAAGCTTGGAGCTAGTCGGGTGGAGGCCTGTGATCTAGATCCTGTGGCTGTCCAAGTAGCCAAGGAAAATGTGGCCGACAATGGGCTTCAAGGGGTGATATCTATACACAAAGGCCCCATCGATGTCCTGGATGGCAAGGCCGACCTAATAGTGGCCAATATTATCACAGATGTGATCATCGATATACTACCGGCTGTTGCCCGGCGACTAGTACCAGGGGGATATTTTGTGGCCGGGGGGATTATCGGCGAATGCAAAGATGAAGTGTTGGCAGCCCATGCCAATGCCGATCTTGCCGTAGTAGCCGAAGAGCTCGATGATGATTGGTTGTGTTTGGTGAGTACGATATGAGTAACAGGTTTTTTGTGGAGGCAGGGCAGATCTCCGGGGATTCTATTAGTATCGTCGGGGAGGAGCTAACCCATCTGCAGCGGGTGCTACGCCTGCAAGTGGGGGCTACCGTCGTTGTTTGTGATGGCACTGGTAAGGAGTATCAGGCAGTTTTACGTGAAGTGGGCCGGGAGTTGGCATTGGCAGAGATTATCAGTGCGGCTGATAGTGTGGTGGAGCCCCGCCTGCGCATCACCTTAGTGCAAGCTTTGCCTAAGGCTGACAAGATGGATTTTATTGTCCAAAAGGGTACAGAGCTAGGTATACATGAGTTTTTGCCGGTGATTACTGAACGCACCATTGTCCGTTTGAGGCCGGATAAGGCTCAACGCCGGGTAGAAAGATGGCAGCGTATAGCCCAAGAAGCCGCTAAGCAAAGCCAGAGGGCTGTCATACCCAAAGTTGGCATGCCTGTTACCTGGCAAGAAGGTTTGTCTAAGTATAAGGAGAAGCATGGAGCAATCTTGGGGCTTTTCCCCTG
The DNA here is from genome assembly GCA_012798955.1 of Bacillota bacterium. Taxonomy (GTDB): domain Bacteria; phylum Bacillota; class Limnochordia; order DTU087; family DTU087; genus JAAZMF01. The sequence continues at coordinate 5,465 of JAAZMF010000144.1, forward strand.
GGAATCAGCTAGAGGCAAGCATTTGCGTGATGTTTTGCTTCAAGCATGGGGGCCAAGTGATGGGCGTTATCCCTTGGAAGCATGGATCTGTATTGGACCAGAGGGGGGATGGAGCCCTGAAGAGGCAAAGGCTGCAGAGTTAGCTCATCTGATTCCTTTGAGCTTAGGTTCCCGGATTTTGCGGACGGAGACGGCTGGTATGGTGGTGGCGGCCTTAGTGCTATATGCCAGTGGCGATTTGGGGTAAGGCAAGGGAGGCAATTTTCCATAAAGGCTATTTTTCGCATAGGAGTATTATCTGATACACATATCCCCCATCGGGGGCGGCATTTGCCGGCGGAGATCTTTACCGCCTTTACGGGGGTAGATATGATTTTGCACGCCGGTGATATTATGGAGTGGTCTGTAATAGAGGAACTTTCTACTTTGGCACCAGTGGAGGCAGTCTATGGCAACATGGACTATCCGGAAGTGAGGCGCAGATTACAGAGGCGACGAGTCATCCAATTAGGTTCACTGCAGATCGGACTGATCCATGGGGATGGGGCTAGCTCCAATACCGTGGCGAGAGCTAGGCAAGCGTTTTCTGATGTGGATTGTATTGTTTTTGGTCACAGCCATAGGCCTTACAATGAGGTGCACGGCGATACTCTGATGTTTAACCCAGGTTCTCCCACGGATCGGCGCATGATGCCCATGGGTTCATATGGTATGCTGCATCTGGCTGATGGCAAAATTCGGGGGGAGCACTATTACATAGAACCTGCTAGATGAGTTGACTTATGCATAGACTAGATCAGGAGGCATGGGGCATGGCAGATAGGCGGGTGGCTTTTCATACCCTTGGCTGCAAGCTCAATCAATATGACACTCAATCACTCTGGGAGTTATTTCGGCAGCGGGGTTATGACGCTGTCGATTTTAACAACACAGCCCATGTCTACGTGATCAATACCTGCACTGTTACTGGTAGTGGAGAACGCAAGTCCCGGCAAGCAGTCCATCGGGCCGCCCGCCAGAATCCTGAGGCTGTTATAGTGGTTACCGGCTGCTATGCTCAGACCGCGCCTGAAGAAGTGTCGGGCCTAGCTGGGGTTGATCTAGTTATCGGTAATCAAGACCGCGGGGAGATTGTGGATTTGGTAGAGGAAGTTGCAGCCAAGCGAGAGCAAAAGGTCTTGGTAGGCGATATATTCGAGGCTAAGGAATTTGAGGAGCTACCTATTGCAGAATTTACCGGACGCACCCGGGCGACCTTGAAAATCCAAGATGGTTGTAATCAGTTTTGCACTTATTGTAAGATTCCCTATGCCCGGGGACCTAGCCGTAGCCGAGAGCTTGAGGCCATTATAGCAGAGGCTAGACGGTTAACTGCCGGGGGATTCAAAGAGATCGTCTTAACCGGGATACATTTAGGGGCATATGGTCTTGATCTTGATCAACCCATTAATTTGGCAGCGGTGATTAGGGCTCTTCACGATATCGAGGGTCTGAAGCGTTTGCGTCTAGGTTCCATAGATGTCCCCGAGATAGATAGGGAGTTGATTACAACACTAAGGGACTATCCTAAAGCGTGTCGCCATTTGCATATTCCCCTACAGGCCGGAGATGATGGGGTTTTGCAGGCTATGAGGCGTCCTTATACATTGGCAGAATATCGGGATGTGGTGGGGGAAGTTCGGGACAATCTACCGGGAATTGCCATCACCACCGATATTATCGTGGGCTTCCCTGGGGAAACCCATGACCAATTCCAGAACGCTTTGGATTTTGTTCGGGAAATGGCCTTCACTAGGCTCCATGTTTTCCGTTATTCTCCCCGGGAAGGCACTGTAGCAGCTCGCTTTCCCCACCAGATTCCTGGGATGGTCAAGCAAGAGCGCAGTGAGCAGATGATTGATTTAGGCCATCAACTTAGCCTCGCTTTCCATGAAAATTACGTAGGCCGCAAGGTTGAGGTGCTTTGGGAAGAGTCAAAGGCTGTGTCTGACGAGGGAGAGGGCGAGTTTTGGGAGGGACACACTGATACGTACGTTAAGGTCCATGCTTGGCGCCGTCAAGGTGAAATTGGCGATGTGGCCAATGTACTAGTACAGCGCGCTAACCAGGAAGGAATCTTCGGGGAGATAGTTGAAAGTTAGTTAGGTGGAGGGCAGGAAGTATCCATCGAGGGGGGTGTGAGTCAGAATGGGCATTGATTGCTTGTTTTGCCGGATTATTTCCCAAGAGATACCCAGTGACATCGTTTATGAAGATGATTTTGTCTTGGCTTTTAGGGATATTAATCCCCAGGCACCAGTCCACATACTGGTGATTCCTAAGAAACATATTCCCACAATTGCCGATCTCGAAGATAGCGATAGTGAGCTTATGGGTCACATCCACATGGTGATTAGGGATCTAGCTAAGCAGGAAGGTATTGCCCAGGCCGGCTATAGGGTGGTAGCCAATTGTCGGGAGAGTGCAGCCCAGAGTGTTTTTCATGTCCATTTCCATCTCCTAGGTGGCCGAAGCCTGGGATGGCCCCCCGGCTAGAGTTGACAGGCATACCAGCGGGCAGGTATAATGGGGAGGAAATCGTATCTTCGCATCTGTAGCAGGGAGACTTAAGACAAGTGTTTATCAAAGGTCTTGTAACAACACCCAGGCGCAGGCGCGAGTTATCGTTAGCGGCGGAGGGAGGGAAAATCGTTGGCGCAAGTCAGAGTTGGCAAAGATGAATCCCTCGATAGAGCGCTGCGCCGGTTTAAGAGGCAGTGTCGCATGTCGGGCATCATGTCTGAAGCGCGTAAGCACGAGCATTACGAAAAACCTAGTGTTAGGCGTAAGAAGAAATCCGAGGCAGCGCGGAAGAGACGCTATCGGTGATGAACAGGATCAGACCCGTTGTCTAGTGGCAACGGGTTTTTCCTATGACTCCAAGGGTATAGACTGATGGAGGGATGGCATATGTCTGGGCAAAGGGGTAAAGGGCTATTGGGCAAGATCGGCATAGCTATGTTCGTATGCTGGGTGTGCATGGGCCTTTCGGTACCCACGATGGCCCAAGCCGGTGAGGTGTGGGTGGTACCCATTAAGGGCACGATTGAATGGGGCTTAGCCGGTTTTGTCAACAGGGCAGTAGGCGAAGCTACCGATGCCGGCGCCTCGGCGATTTTGCTTGAGATCAATACCTTTGGGGGACGGGTGGATGCCGCGACTGAGATTCGAGACACCATTCTTACCTCCCGGATACCAGTTATTGCGTATGTAACAGAGCGGGCTTGGTCTGCTGGGGCCTTGATCGCCATGGCTGGGGAGCATCTAGTTATGGCACCTAGTTCAAGTATAGGGGCGGCCGAGCCTAGACCAGCAGAAGAGAAGACTATCTCGGCTGTGCGGGCAGAATTCGAAGCTACCGCCCAAGGAAAGGGCAGGGACCCTAAGATTGCCGCGGCCATGGTAGACAAGGATGTAGTCATAGAAGGGTTAGTGGGAGAAGGCAAGCTTCTAACTCTCAGTGCCAATCAAGCGATAGAATATGGATTTGCAGATTTTGTCAGCTCAAGTCGGGCTGATGTACTGCAAAAACTAGGTTTTGGAGATAGTAAGCTCCATGAACTGTTCCCCACCTTGGCAGAGAAGGTGGCAGGTTTTGTAACCCAGCCGGTGATGAGCTCTCTGCTACTCAGCTTGGGCTTTGCTGGTCTGGTCTTGGAGATACTAACTCCGGGCTTTGGGGTGCCGGGTACAATTGGTGTTGTTAGTCTAGTATTGTTTTTTGGCGGTCGCTTGGTGACTGGTTTAGCTGGCTGGGAAGTGGCTATGCTATTCCTGGCAGGATTTATTCTTCTTTTAATAGAGGTTTTTGTCATCCCAGGATTTGGAGTAGCAGGTATTCTGGGCTTAGGCGGTATTTTCGGGAGCATAGTGCTTAGCTATGCCACGACTGAAGCGGGCCTGACTAGTTTGGCTGTGGCTTTACTTGTTACGATTCTGATCGTAGTTGTTGGCTGGAAGTACTTCAGGCGTAGCAGTGCTTGGCAGCGGCTGGTTTTGCATACTGTAATAGCAGAGACAACTGAGCCTGAAGTAGCGACTGTGACCCATGACCTGGAAGGTAAGACGGGAAAGGCCTTAACACCCTTGCGACCCGCTGGTATCGTGGATGTTGATGGGGAGCGGATTGATGCGGTGACAGAAGGCGGCTTTGTGGCTAAGGATAGTCTTGTAAGAGTGGTGGAAATAACGGGGAATCGGGTACTAGTTAAGGCAATAGTGCCTGATGATAAAGACAACTAGATTAAAGGAGGTGACGGGATTAACCACCACTATTCCACGGGGTGGTGACTGATCCCTAGTATGATTTTAGTTGGTTGGATTCCAGTTATCCTCATCGTTGTTGCGCTTTTGATACTCTTGAATTTTGTTCCCATTGGATTGTGGATATCGGCTTTGGCTGCCGGGGTGCAGGTGAGCATCGTCACCTTGATCGGTATGCGGTTAAGGCGGGTGCCCCCGAGCCGGATTATCATGCCTTTGATCAAAGCATTGAAGGCGGGTATCGATGTGACCATTGATAAACTTGAGGCCCATTACCTAGCCGGTGGTAATGTAGATCGGGTGGTTGATGCTTTGGTTGCTGCCCACAGGGCCGAGATTGGCCTGAGTTTTGAGCGGGCCGCGGCCATTGATCTGGCAGGTCGTAATGTGTTAGAGGCTGTGCAGATGAGCGTCAATCCTAAGGTGATAGAGACTCCTGTGATCGCGGCAGTGGCTAAGGATGGTATCGAGCTAAAGGCTAAGGCCAGGGTCACTGTCCGGGCCAATATCGAACGGCTAGTGGGTGGGGCGGGGGAGCCGACGATTATTGCCAGGGTCGGGGAAGGGATCGTGACTACGGTAGGTTCGGCGGAAAGCCATGCCGAAGTGCTGGAAAATCCCGATCGGATCTCCAGTACTGTGTTAAATAAGGGTTTAGATGCAGGCACTGCCTTTGAGATTTTATCCATTGATATTGCCGATGTGGATGTAGGCCGGAATATCGGTGCTAGACTGCAGATGGATCAGGCTGAAGCAGACAAGGATATTGCCCAGGCTAAGGCCGCTGAACGCCGATTTGCGGCACAAGCCCTCGAGCAAGAGATGAAGGCTAGAGTAGAAGAGATGCGGGCTAGGGTGGTAGAGGCTGAAGCTGAAGTACCCTTGGCCCTTGCCCAAGCCCTCAAGGAAGGTCACATGGGAGCCATGGACTATTACACAATGCGGAATATCCTAGCGGATACTGATATGCGGAAGGCCATAGCCGATGAGGCCAAAACAGATTTGGAGGGCCAAGGCCCCGATGGTGATAGCAAGGGTAAAGGCACTACCCGCATGTAAAGGGGAGATTCGCCTTGGAAGGCCTATTTGGAATAGTAATCATACTCTACGTGGTGGGAGCTGTTGTGGGAGCTGTGTTAAAGCGGATGCAACAGGGCCCTATACTAGATCAGCCAGTGTTTATCCCCCCTGCTAAGCCGGGAGAGAAACAGCAGACAGAGGCAAGAGAGCTGGGGGATAGGGATGATGTAGTAGTGGCACCGGCGGTTGCCGAATCTCCCACCATAGATGGACAGTTAGTAGAAACCTTTGAAGTGACTGAAGAGGCTGGGCAAGAACTAGATAAGTTTGATCTGTCCGACACAGTGGATGAAGATATGACGTGGGAGATGGGAGAGCTGAGGCAGCGCCGAGGGGTTCAATCTCCTGGAGACCGATCAAGAACGGTGCCTAGCAAGGCGGCATCTAGAACCGTCGGTTTGTCTGCTACTGATTGGCGCCGGGCAGTGGTGCTGGCAGAGGTACTTGGTAAGCCCCGAGGGCTAAAGCCCTATAGCTTGCCACATCCGAGATAGGAATTGGATCCTTAGAGAGCCACGATATGCATTTCGTTAGCTTACAGCATACCAATCCAGCCCGAGGGCGAGGTGGTATGCTGTATTGTTTGTGACGTAATCAAACCCTCCCTGGAAGCATAAGCATAGATGGGTGATGACTGGGGGGGTTATCATGATCAAGGAGAAGAGAGGTCGGCTTTTGGCGAGTTTGGCTAGTACCTTCGAGTTGCCGGCAGATGTGGTGCTTGATCTTCCACGGACAACACTGACTGGCAATAGCCATTTACTTATCGAAAACCATAAAGGTATTCTAGCCTACGAGGCTGAGCAGATTCGCGTTCGCACCGAGCTAGGCGAGACCATCGTTACCGGAAGACGCCTCAGGATCGATTCACTGTTTGCAGCAGAGATTGTCATCACAGGCCTGATTGATGGCATTCAATTTCTCAAACGGGGGGAGTGAATCACTGTGCTCATCCGGGGGCTGTGGTCATATTATAAGGGCTATGTTATAATCAAGGTCAAAGGGAGAGCCATAGAGGAGTTCCTCAATAGAGCATCCCAGCATGGCATATATTTGTGGAATGTGGAACGGCTTAGCCGAGAGCTGTTGGTAGCACGATTGAGTGTGGTGGGATTTGAGGAGCTCGTCGGGTTGGTGTCGTTGTTGCCTATTACTGTGGAAATACGGCAGCAAGTGGGGCTACCTTTTTTGTGGCAAAGACTACGGGAGCGCTCTCTTTTGATGATCGGGGCTATGATTAGCCTTATATGTATCTACTTGCTTTCATCTATTGTATGGTTTATACAGATTCAGGGTGCTGAAACGCTAGACCAAGCTCTGATTAAGGAGACCCTTAAGAGCAATGGGGTGCAGGTAGGTGTACCTAGAAGCGCCGTGGATCCAAGGGGTCTGGAAAAACAGCTCATGCTAGAGTTGCCTCAGTTAGCCTGGGTGGGGATAGGCCTTAAGGGTACTTTACTTGCTGTAGAGGTAGTGGAAAAGGCGGAGATTACCGGCGATGAAAAGCTGCCCGGGGATATCATAGCCGGAAAAGCTGCCTTAGTGACGCAGATCATACCCTTTGCCGGGCAAGTGTTAGTTCAGGAGGGTGAAACAGTTACTCCAGGACAAGTACTGATTGACGGCAGTCTGCCGGAATATGGGTTGCTGGGACAAGGTGGCGAAGAACGCTATATGCGGGCTGCCGGTGTGATTAAGGGGCGGGTCTGGTATAAGGGGTTTGGTGAGGCTAGTGTTATCCGTTATACCCGGCATAGGACCGGGGAGAGCTGTAAGGGGTATTACCTGAATATCGGTGCTTGGCGCCGGATTTTTGGTGTATCCAAGCCACCCTATAAATTATATGAAGAAAGTAAATCGGTAAGGCGTATGTACTGGGAGCGACTACAATTGGTGCTTCCGGTCTACTTGGATGTCGTGGAATACTATGAACTCGTCGAGGAGAAAACCGAGATTGATTTAGAGGTTGCCAAAGAAATGGCCTTACGTTATGCTTGGCAGGATATAGAGAGAAAAATCACTCCCCGGACAGAGATCCTATCCCAGGAAACTGAACTTGTCACTGAGGAGCGGGATGGGGAAGTCTTAGTCCGAGTCAAGCGGGTCGTGGAAGTGCATGAGGAAATTGGGGTTTTCAGACCTGTTCAAGACCAAGCCGGTGCAGTAGGGGAGGGAAGCTACTGATTTGAGTGCAATCCTGGTAGAGGAAAAGTTTGTCATTGGCGATAACGCTATAGCTTTGGCCCTATTTGGTACTCGAGATGATAACTTGAGGGCCTTAGCCGAAGAGCTCGATGTGAAGTTGTTTTCTAGGGGCAGTACAGTGGGCATAGTCGGTACTAAGTCTCAAGTGGCTGAGGCCCAACTTGTCTTGGCTGATCTCGTCAAAGTCGCAAAGGATCGACCTTTGACAGTGCAGGATGTAAGGTATGCCGCACGGCTGGCAAATAGTGGCAAAAACAATCAACTCCTGGGCCTAAACGGAGATGTAGTGGCTATTACAGCCGGGGGCGAAAAGATTACCCCGAAGACATTAGGCCAGAAGCGTTATGTTGATGCTATGCGGAAGGATCTTATCGTATTTGGTATAGGTCCTGCCGGCACTGGGAAAACCTATTTGGCCATGGCTATGGCCATTGCCGCTCTAAAGAGCCGCCAAGTAAGTAGGATTATTTTAACCCGTCCGGCGGTGGAAGCTGGAGAGCGGCTGGGGGTTTTGCCTGGGGATCTGCAAGAAAAGGTCGATCCATATCTGAGGCCCTTGTATGATGCCCTTTATGATATTTTGGGAGTGGATGTGTTTCGTAAATACCTAGAACGGGGAGCTATTGAGGTAGCACCCCTAGCGTATATGAGGGGCAGAACCCTAGATGATTCATTTATCATCCTCGATGAGGCACAAAACACCACTTCGGAACAGATGAAGATGTTTTTGACACGACTTGGGTTCGGATCCCGTATGGTAGTTACCGGCGATATTACCCAAGTGGATTTGCCTAAAGGGGTAGACTCTGGGTTACAGGAGATTCGCACTGTCTTGCGGGATACCGAAGGGATTAGCATTGTGGATCTAGGCGAAGCTGACGTAGTGCGGCATCACCTAGTACAGCGCATTATTCGGGCCTATGAACGATTTGATCAAAGAAATGAAGTATAACACAGGGACACTAGCATCTAAAGAGACCTAATGACGAGAGTGGTGGCTATTCCATGTCAAAAGATGATAGACTGAGGGCCATGGGCCGTAGGATTGTAGCCCAAGCCCGGCAAGTCTGGCAAAAAACCAATGTTAGGCAATGGTTAATGGCGATAATCATTTTCGTGACCCTTGTGGGCATCTTGGTAGCTAATCTTGTCCCTCTGCAATACGATTTGAAGGTTGGACAAGTGAGTCCCCGGGACATAGAGGCACCTCGGACTATTGAAAATCGGTTTGAAACCGATCGAATGCGGAACGAAGCTATTGAATCTGCCCTAGAGAAAGCAAAGGCTAACCCTGATAACTATATAATTGATGGAAAAGTGGCGGTGGCCGCTGAGGAAAAGTTGTCCTTTGTCTTTGAGCGGGCTGCTAGTTTACGTGAGCCCCAGGAGATTGACACTCCCGGTACGCCACCGGAGTTGATCCCTAAGGCGCCGGTAGTTAGTCTTAAGCAAAGGGTTACAGAGCTGCAAACAATAGTCCGCCAAGAAGTAGAACTGGATGTGGACAAGCAATCCGCCGAAGCTCTGCTTACAGCACCGACGGAGACCTTTGTGACCATGGAGCAAGCTGCCAAGACAATAGCCATCAAAGTTTTGCGTAATAACAGAATCACTCAAGACAATCGCAATGAAATCATTGATCGTGTCGGGGATCAAGTAAATGAATATGATATGCCCGAAGCCGCTCGGGATTCTGTGGTTGGAATGGTCAAAAACGTAATTGGGCCAAATCTGATTCTTGATACAGAAAAGCTGGAGATCGTTAAGCGGGATGCCGCCCAGGCAGTTGTGCCGGCCATGGTACTACAGGGTGAGATAGTAGTACGCAAGGGCGATGTTGTGACCCGGGAAAAACTGCAGATTCTAAAAGACTTAGGCCTACAAAAAAGGTCAGCAGGTTACGCTAGAATGCTAGGTGTGGCTACTGTGGTATTGGTCCTCATGATCTTGGTGGGGGTATTCCTCTGGCAGTATGAGCGGGAGATCCTTCAAGACGAAGGCCTTGTAGCCCTTCTTGGCCTGATTGTAATCATAGTTGCTTTTATCATGAAAGTACTCAGTCTTATCCCTTGGTCAGGTACGGGCTATCTCATGCCTACCGCTTTTGGAGCCATGCTCATCACGTTGCTTCTAGATTCACGCCTTGCTATGATTGTAGCGGCAGCTTTATCTTTGATTGTGGGGTTGGTAACTGATGGAGGTCTAGGCTTTGTCGCTGTATCCTTGATGGGAGGGGTAACGGCGGTGTTGAGCCTAGGGATGGTCACGCAGCGGTCAGATGTGACCCGGGTGGGCTTTATCGTTGGTGGAGTGAACTTTATTACCATGATCGCCTTTGCTTTCATCAACGAGGATATGTTTTTGGTCAAAAACTCATACCTTGGTCTAGCCAATGGCATTATCTGTGCGATTTTTACTATTGGGTTTTTGCCTTATCTCGAGAACCTCTTTGGGATCACATCATCAATTAAGCTATTGGAGCTCTCCAATCCCAATCAGCCCTTGTTGAGACGTTTGCTTCTTGAAGCACCGGGGACGTATCATCATAGCATCTTGGTGGGCAATCTAGCAGAGGCGGCTGCTGAGGCAGTAAACGCCGATGGTCTCTTGGCAAGGGCAGGTGCCGCTTACCATGATATTGGCAAAGTCAAGCGACCGTACTTCTTCGTAGAAAACCAACTAGGTGGGGATAACCCCCATGATCGAATTTCCCCTTCGCTAAGTACTTTGATTATTGTCTCCCATGTTAAAGAAGGTGTGGAATTAGCTAAACAGCACAAGTTGCCAGTGGTGCTCACAGATTTTATTAAGCAACACCACGGTAGCGATTTGGTGCAGTATTTCTATCATAAGGCCTTGGAAGATGATAAAGATGGCTCTGTAGAGGAGAACGATTTTCGTTATCCTGGGCCCAAACCCCAAAGCAAGGAAGCTGCCATAGTCATGCTAGCTGATGCCGTTGAGGCCGCGGTGCGAACTCTATCTAGGCCGACTCCCGGGAGGGTTGAGGGCTTAATCAGGAAGATTATCAAGGCTCGCCTAAATTCGGGGCAGCTAGATGAAAGTGATCTGACTTTGCGGGATCTAGACAAAGTGGCTGATGCATTTGCACAGGTACTATCGGGAATTTACCATAGTCGGATTGAATATCCGGATTTGCCCACCGGGAACTAGGCACTAGGCCCGTCGGTAAGTAGGGGGATGCTTGTGGAAATCGATATATTGGATCAGCAAGATAAGTTCTCGGTAACACCAAGTTTGGAGCATCTGTTGGAGGAGATTTTTAGATCCTGCTGGCAGATAGAGGCCAGGGACGGCTCACCGGAGGTAAGTATTGTACTTTGCGATGATGACTTTATTAGGGGGCTTAATCGAGATTATCGGCAGATCGATCAGCCTACTGATGTACTATCTTTCCCCCAGGAAGCACCCAGTGCAGATGATCCTCCCGGGTTATCCTCGCCCCTTGATGATACGGTGGTCCTCGGCGATGTAATCATCTCTCTAGAGAGGGCAATGGAGCAGGCCGAGGCATATGGCCACAGTTTTGAGCGGGAAGTTGGATATCTGCTTGCCCATGGGCTGTTGCATCTATTGGGTATGGATCATGATACCGAGGAAGACCGGCAATCTATGCGGGAAAAGGAAGAGAAGATTCTGGCGCAAGTGCAACTGGTAAGGTAGAAAGGGGTATTCTTGGACTATGCGAGCCTGCACTTTGTTAGATAGCTTCAGATACGCACTAGCAGGTTTGATGCATGCCATTCGTACCCAGCGCAATATGCGTATCCACTGCTTGGCGACCATTGTTGTACTGGCCTTAGGCTACATATTGCAGTTTTCCCCTGTGGAGCTTGCCATCCTGACTTTGACGGTAAGTTTGGTGCTCGTGGCAGAGCTGATCAATACTGCTATTGAGACGACTGTTGATCTTATTACCCCGGAATACCATCCCTTAGCCAAGACCGCCAAGAACGTAGCAGCTGGTGCTGTACTAGTTATGGCCCTCGGCGCCGTAATGGTGGGAGTTTTTCTCTTTTTCAACAGACTTGTTCCACTACGTTAGTAGATACGTTAGTCGATGAGCTGGATCCATTTACTGGTAAAATGACAACAGCGTATATAATCGCGGCATGGATATAATAGGGAATGGAGTTAGTCTCGCTACTGGCAGAAAATGGCATCTCGACACGGGTAGGGTTTTCCGTCGTGATGCCGAATTTCGTTGCTGTAGGAGGTAATCATGGCAAAATCGCTACTTGTGATCAAGATTGCTGCCGTTTGCTTGATTTTAGGCATGGCCCTAGGTGGCGTATTCCTGGAGACTGTTGGGGCAGCCACAGTGCTTAGGGAAGGCGCGAAGGGTAAGGAAGTACGAGAATTGCAGCAAAAGCTAGTGGATTGGGGTTATTCGCTGAAGGTTGATGGCCGATTCGGTCCCTTGACCGTGGCAACGGTGAAGGCTTTTCAAGCAGCCAACGGTTTGACTGTAGATGGTGTAGTAGGCAAGAAGACTTGGGAAGTGATGGCCAATCCCACCATCATCCATAGGGTGAAGCGGGGGGATTCCCTTTACACCCTTGCTCGGCTTTATGGTGTATCCATTGAGACGATTATGGATGCCAATGACCTCACCGATGAGATCATTGTCATAGGGTGGGAGCTAAGTATCCCTAAACAGCAGGTGGTCGCCGCCTTAGCCCAAAACCCCAAGAATACCACAGCTACTCGTCAGACAGTGGCTACCGAGCCTACAGAGCAGGTGTACCACGTACGGCCCGGGGATAGTGCTTCGGTGATTGCCGCGCGATTTAACACATCGGTGCCAGCTTTGGCAGAGGCCAATCGTTTGGCGGATCCTAATAGGCTGCGGGCGGGGCAAAAGCTAATCATACCTGGTTGGCGGAGCAATATGCCACAGTTTGTGTGGCCGGTCCGGGGCAGGATCTCATCCTCCTACGGTTGGAGAGTACATCCTGTCTATAAGAATAGGCAGTTTCACGGTGGTATCGACATAGCTGTGCCAGTGGGTACCGATGTCAAGGCTGCGGCCAACGGCAAGGTGATCCGCAGTGGTTACATGGGTGCTTATGGCTACGGAATAGTAATTGACCATGGCAGAGGTGTGACTACTTGGTATGGTCACAACTCCCGTCTGTTAGTCAAAGTTGGTGCTAGAGTGCGGCAGGGTCAAGTGATTGCCAAATCCGGCACCTCCGGCGTCAGCACTGGCCCCCACGTGGATTTTCGCATCAAGGTGGAGGGTGATACGGTAGACCCTAGATCCTGGCTACCTTAGGCCCATGGTGTTGATAGTGGAGACTGCTTTTCTGAGTAGCTCTAATGGTTGTTGGTGATGAAAAATCAGAGGCAAAATGCTTAGTTGCGGCAAGCCCGTCCTGCTTCGGGACGGGCTTTTGGGTAGGCTAGTTGTCGAAAAAGTGTTGGGCTCGATTCTGATCTAGGAACGTCAGTTCATCTTCTTCTAGGGACTGGCATTTTTCATGGAGGTCTCTGACCTTTCCTTGGTCCAGTGTCCCCTCGGTATACCAATCGATGATATCTTGGAAAGAACCAAACTCCGTGTAGCTAACGCCTTCTTGATTACAGATATCTATTAGTGCATCTTTGGCAAACACCTTGTGGGCAACATGTACGGGGAAGCGATCACTAGTTCCATCGCCCACATAGACGATATAGTAGCCTTGACGGGCATAGTACATAGCGATGGCCGCTTTACACACTCCGCAAAACCGACATGTAGGGTTGTGGTGGGGGAACGAAAGCTCTAGCTTAGTGTTAAAGCTCATCCCGTTGGAGTAGACAGGAACCCCACTGATATTCGTGTCTTTTAGGATCGGCTGAATGTAAGCATCGAAGCCGTCACTAACTATAGCTACCGCATCATCTTGCTCCCTAGCTAGCTTGCACAGCTGTTCAAACAATGGATCGATTTCAGCCTGCATTATAAGGTCGTGAAATTCCTTGTGGGTAGGCGGGGCTTTGCCATACCATCGGCTATATAACTCTTTGGAGCCGGCTCCACTGGCCGCGATCTCCTCTAGAGTCGCGGGCGAGATGCGGGGAAAGACTAGATTATCCAGCACAAGATCTCCCACATCCTGAATCCCTATGGTGCCATCAAAATCACACAAAAAGGCAATAGGTTGTCGCATCATTAACCTCCTTGACAATCTGCCCAAATAGGTTTTCAAATTCAAGTCTAGTCTATATTACGGGCTGGGTCAAGACAACGGGTTCTTGGGAGTGAGTCAACGATTATCGGGTCAGGGACTCTCTCCGATGTTAGTGCTAGAGGTTCACTAAATCACCGTGCCAGTTTCATTGAGCCTGTGCATTAGATTCGAGAGA
>JAAZMF010000145.1 GCA_012798955.1 Bacillota bacterium
AAAGTCAGGCGGTTACCGGTGCTAGATAAAGGCAAATTGGTAGGCATCGTGGTTGAATCTCAATTGCTTAAGGTAGCCCCTTCCCCGGCAACAACTTTAAGCGCTTTTGAAGTCAACTACTTACTAGCGAAAATGACCCTTAAAGACGTCATGACCCGCAATCCCGTAACTGTCACCCCAGACACCTTGATCGAAGAAGCAGCAGTACTCATGCGGGAAAACGTAGTAAGTGGTCTGCCGGTGCTTGATGGAGACAAACTAGTGGGAATCATCACCGAGACGAACCTCTTCGATGCTTTTATCGATTCCATGGGACTTAGACAAAACGGCACTAGAATTGCCATTGAGACAGAGGACAAAGCCGGAATTCTGGCAGATATTACGGCCATCATCCGGGATCACCAAATCAGCATCATAAGTCTATCTACGTTTCACCAAGAAGATGAAGACAAACGCTCCATTGTCTTAAGATTGGATACCACCGAAGTGGATGCAGTGCTTAGAACCTTGGAAGAGACAGGCTACAAAATCATTCACGTTGCACACATGGCTAGCTGGAGTGAAGGGAACGGCAAATAGACCCAGCCCAATATATACCAACCCCCAGGAAGCGGCCTACTTCGTTAAGAAAAACCGGAGTCGACGCCCTAGCAGCAGTTGGTTCAAGTTCAAGAAGCCATTCATGCGGCAGTAACACAAAAATGCAAATCTTCGGCTCCATCGGCAAGGGTGCCTAAGGTGTAAGGGGCCATGACTACACGTCTGTATGAGTATATGTCCCTTGCTTTGCTTCACTAGGTACAAGCAAATAGATAAAGAGCGTGCCAACTAAGGCCACATATCCCCCGAGACGAAATGCCGTGAAAACATCGGCGGTATCTAACAAGCGACCAAAGATGAGATTGCCCAAGATGCCGGAAAGACTCCAGGAAACTGTGGCTAAAACTGCTTGACCTGTGGAGCGAAACTGCTGTGGCACTAAAGCGTCTATCATCAGTACTGCCGAAACTTGATAAAAGGCAAACCCCACACCTACCAGAGTCTGCAATGTTACGGCAATCCAAGGGACAGGGCACATAGCGTTCAATAGAAGCTTTAACCCAAACAAACCTGTACTGGCCACAAGTACAGGTTTATGACCAAATCGCCTAATCATTCCCGGAGCCAGCAAAAACATGGGAACTTCCACCAATGCCGTAAGCCCAAAGGCATAGCCTGTTAGACTTGGAGGTGCCCCCATGGCATCGAAGTAAAGAGTCAGGAAGTTATCCGAGGCAGCGGTGGGGGTCATGACTAAAAACAGTCCTATGAGTAACATGACTAGCACTGGATTGGCAAGCACTGGCCCTAACTGTATGGGAGCCTTTGCTGCCTCACCTTGGTGAGCCGATGTGTCAATGCGCAAAACTACACCTGCAGCCACCGCCGTAATGGCAAAATAAGCAATAAACATGCTACTAAAGCCTACTACTTCATAGATTCTCCCAAAGGCGAGACTTGCTAAAGCAAACCCAAAGGAACCCCAGAGCCGATACTGGCCATATGTATCTTTATCATCACCTAGGACATCTAGGACGATGCCATCAAGCATAGAGCCTGTGGAACATGAAAATACGGCATGGGAAAGGCGTAAAATGGTGAAAATCAGGAAACTACCGGCGGCGAGGGGCTGCACTAGAGCCAAAACCGCATTAATCCCAAGGGCACCGGCCAGAATCTTATTTTTATCTGACAGGTCCGAAATCCTACCCCACATCGGCTGAGTAAGCAAAACCAGAAGACTACCCATGGCCATGACCGAACCGATGCGGGTACCCGACCATCCCAAATTCTTGGCAAGATAAAGATTAAAGAAGGGGAACATTGTCCCGACAGCCATATAGGTCATGGCATACCCTAGACTAAGAAGTCTGCGTTCGTGGGAGGTGACTACCTTCGGTTGACTACTTGGCATGGGACAACTCAAATATCTCACCCTCCATGTATTGTGCCGCTGCCACCAAACCTTGGAAACGCTCCCCTCTCATATCTATTGTTTTTACCCAGGATCGCCTAGTAGCTATTATCATGTGATCAAGCTAAGAGAAACCCGTCCTCGCTCTTCATCCACATCCAGAACCCGAACCTGCACAATATCGCCCACTGCCACTACCTCCAAAGGGTGGGATACATAGCCATGGCTCATCTGGGAAATATGGACTAGACCATCCCGATTCACACCAATATCCACGAACGCGCCAAAATCCACTACATTGGTGACTGTCCCCATTAGGAGCATCTCAGAACGCAAATCCTCGATGGTAAGTACATCTTTACGAAAAAGCGGTTTGGGTAGCTCTTCTCTGGGATCCCTACCAGGCTGCTGTAAAGCAGCAATAATATCTTTAACTGTGGGAAAACCGGCATTCAACTGCCGGGCCACTTCTGCGGCCTCTAGATTAAGCAAACTAGCTCGCATTTTCGTCATATGGGTTTGGCTAAGCAGACTAAGACCGGCTATGGGTACATCGGCCATATCCAAAATATCCATTGCCAAATCATAAGATTCGGGATGTACAGGGGTGTTATCTAAAATATTGGCAGCACCCCGAATCCGCAAAAAACCCGCGCACTGGGTAAAAGTCTTGGGGCCAAGGCCTCTGATCTCAAGCAATTGTCGCCTACTGGAGAAAGGGCCCTGCTCCTGCCGATAATCGACTATGCGTTTAGCTACAGTGTTTGAGACACCAGCCACGTACTGAAGCAAAGCTGGGCTTGCGGTGTTTAGCTCCACACCCACGTGGTTTACACAGGACTCAACTACCGCTTGTAAGCTCTCGCCTAATCGCCTTTGATTGACATCATGTTGATACTGCCCCACCCCAATAGAGCCAGGATCGATTTTGACAAGCTCCGCTAAGGGATCTTGCACCCTGCGCCCAATAGATACCGCTCCCCTTAAGGAAACATCTAGTTCGGGGAATTCCTCCCTAGCCAAATCCGAAGCAGAGTAAACGGAAGCGCCTGCTTCATTGATAACAAGATACTGCAATTCCCGTGAACTTGTCTCGATGACCTCAGCAACTAAGATCTCCGTCTCCCTCGAAGCAGTGCCGTTACCTACAGAGATCAAATCTACGTGATATTCATCAATAACACGGGAGAGTTCGTCCTTTGCCTCTTGCCAGCGTTCCTGAGGAGCATGGGGATAAATAGTCGTTACATGAAGTAAATCTCCTTGCTCATCTAAAACCGCCACCTTACATCCCGTACGATAGGCAGGATCAATTCCCATCACCCTTCGTCCTGAAATTGGCGGCTGTAGCAAAAGTTGTCGCAAATTAGTAGCAAAGACCTTAATGGCTTGCTCCTCCGCATCTTCAGTCAACCGGTTGCGTAACTCCCGCTCTATGGAGGGGGCCAGTAGCCTTTGATAAGCATCTTGGCAAGCCTCCTGAAGTAGCGACTGGAAAAGGCCATAGGGAGCGCGAATAACTTGCTGCTCCATGGTGGCTATGAGCCTATCTACAGGTACATCCACTGAAACCTTTAGAATTTCTTCCCTTTCTCCCCGGTTAATGGCTAGAACACGGTGGGAGGGTATACGGGTGATCGCCTCTGAAAAATCATAGTATTGCTCATATTTGCTCATAGGGGGCTGACCCGTCTCATCAAGGGGCAAACGACAGCGAGCCACCAAAGAACCCTCTTTTTCGCTCATCTTGCGAACCAATGCCCGCACCTTAGCATCATCGGAAATCCACTGGGCTATGATATCTAGAGCACCGGCTTTGACATCGGTAGTAGTCTCCAGGCCTTTATCTGGCTCAACATAGGGAGCAAAAAGCTCATCAAGGTCCCCTTGGGCGGTCTCTTGTTTAAAAATCAGCTCGGCTAAAGGTCTGAGCCCCTTTTCCTCGGCTATCGAAGCCCGGGTGCGACGCTTCGGCCTGTAAGGGCGATAGAGATCCTCAACCTCTTGCAGCTTACTGGCCGTGGCAACTGCTTTTGCCAGATCCGGGGTCAGTTTCTCTTGCTCATCAATAAGACGCAAAACCTCTGCTTTACGCTCTTCTAGAGTTCTGTAATAGCGAAGCTTTTCCGCAATATCTCGCAGCTTCACTTCATCAAGCTCACCGGTAACCTCTTTGCGATACCGGGCGATAAAGGGAATGGTGTTACCGTCATCAAGGAGCTCACTCACATTTTGCACCTGTGTTGGCCTAATATTTAGCTCCTGGGCAACTACAGCATAAATGTCCGTGGATATTGTCATTGGTATCTTCCTACTGCCTATTGAATTTGGCGAAGGTTGGCGGCAACTCCATGATATGGATTGATGTCAAGGGCCAATAGCGCCAGACGGCCCGTCCCTCCACTAGCTTCATGGGCACACAACCCACTAATCGACTGCGGCTGTCATGGCTGTTATTGCGATTATCCCCCAAGACGAACACGGTATCCGGTGGCACCTTCACCGACGGAACATCGCCCCGGGCCTTCTCTGATAAGTAATCTTCTTCCAAAAGCTCACCGTTAATATACACGTCTCCAGCCTGGAGACTCACAACATCCCCAGGAATACCGATTACACGCTTAATAAAATGCTCCCGGGGATTAGCAGGATAACGAAATACGACCACTTCTCCCCTTTCCGGAGGCCGAAACCTGTAGGTAACTTTGTCGATCAATAGTTTCTCCCCGCTATGTAAGGTGGGGAGCATGGATGGCCCATCTACAGTAAAAGCTCGGGCCACAAAGGCCATGATAAATAGGGCCAAGATTACGGCTCCCCCTACGGTTTCGACTAACTCCCGCCATAGAGGTTTTCCCTGGCCCGGTGCGTTCAGTACAGACAAAACATCATCCCCTTTGGACAGATAAAAACAAAGGCGTATCCACCATGGAAAAAGGCAGGCGGATGGTTATGGCAGATAAGCTGATTCCGCCCGGCTATTCTCGGCTGGCATGGTGGCATACGCCATCGGTGGTCGCATAGTTCATTATTCGACCAGTATTTGTGAAATCCTGCCCTTGGCCCGCCTAGTCACCGCTACTAAGAGGCCCGAGCCCCATTACTAAGTAAGCCCTATGCTAGTCGAATTCCCACAAGCATCGTTCTCTCAACTGGTTATATACCCGAGCCGCTTTATGGAAACGGCGGGGTTCCCGTGTTGCTAGTGCCTCATCTATTTCCTCCCGCAGAAGGATGATCCAGATAGCCAAATCCAATTGTTCTCGAAAAATGTCACTGTCCTCTTCTCCCTCTGTGGCAGGCTCAGTTTCTACAGATTGTGCGGGATTAGGCTCTACTACTGCCAAATACCACTCTGGAATTTCCCCGGCAAAGCAAAACTGGGTGTAAAGTTTACCTTCAAAATTCTCCAATGCATCCCAAGCTTCCATTGGATCATTGAGACACATCCGGCGGGTCCGCTTCACATGCCGTACTAAACGGCCATTGACCAAGGAGACCTCTTCTTGTCGCCTCGCACCCAGCTCTAGCTGAAAACTCATCCGTGAGCTCCCCAGTTCCGATACCAGCAAAGTATTGGCCAGCATTGTCTTGTTCTCGACGAAGACCAGCTTTTCCATGAGTTCCTGATTGTGCATGAGTCGATGCAAAAAGACCTTACTGGAAGGATCTTTCAACAACAATTGGCTGAACTCCAGAATCGCACGTTGCTTGGCATCCACTTATCTCACCCCGGACTTTCCTGGTTTACCTTTGGTTATTCCATGTCTATGCCCCCACATGCGTTCCATGAACTAGATTTGGGTCCTTGACAGCGCCAATCTCCCATTAGTCTATACTATTCAATAACTAAGGCGCGAATCCCTCTCTATGAAATTGGTCTGCCCTTAGGTATCTAATGGTTATTTACCCTTTGAGCACACCGTCCTAACCCTATCCCATATGATGATATGAATTCAGGTCCTGGGAAGGAAGAGAACATAATGCTTCCCATCAATCAATTCAATCCCCCTCTTTGGCCAAAGCCACCAACCATTGGTCTCGCCCTTGGAGGCGGTGGCCTAAGGGGTGCTGCCCATATAGGGGTACTTGAGGTACTGCAGGCCCACGGACTGCAAATCGATATGATCGCCGGCACCAGTGCAGGTAGTATCGTGGCGATGCTCCACGCCCTGGGCTGGCTTCCCCAAGATATGATTGATTTCGTATTGGAGCTAAATGTCACAGATTACGCCGATTATGTCAACAATATCCTGGCCTATATCTTGATGGGTTTACATACCATCCTAGATCGAATGGCTTGGCCCCACCGCTGGTTACCCTCTGCGCCCATGGGGATCATCAAAGGCAATCGGCTTAAGCGATTACTCACTAAGATAAGTGATAGCAAAGATTTCTCCCAAGTCGAACTGCCCCTTTTGATCACTGCCACCGAGATTTGCAGTGGTAGGCTAGTCTGCTTTTGTCCCCCGGAGTTTGTACCAATACTTAATAGCCAAAGACCCGAGATCGTCTTCACAGGAGAATGCTCTTTGGCTACAGCTGTGCGGGCCAGTACCTCCATTCCCGGCATCTTCCAACCAATTAGGTGGCAGAACCGGCTTTTAGTGGACGGTGGAGTTAAAAACAATGTCCCCTCGGATCTTTTGCGATGGGCCGGTGCAGATCTAGTTATAGCCGTTGATTTGGGATTTGCCTCCCAAGCTAACAATGAAATTGATACTATCCTAGAAATTCTCCTGCAATCTCTAGACATCATGGGCCAAACTAGCACCGAAATCCGCTTAGAGCGGACGGCAGATATAGTGATTCAACCAAAAACTGACCATGCTTCACTATCCGAAGTTCGGAAAATACCAGCCATAATTGAAGCAGGGCGCCAAGCGGCCACAAGTGTTTGGCCCCAAATCGATCTACTCATTCGCAATTTCTACAAAAGACGTTTGGCCACTCCCCCTTACTCACTTTGATATCTCCCTTGCCAAAATGTGACATTAGCTTTCTGTCTGTTCGCCTTGACACCCCTCCACTCGCCGCGATATACTGCTAATACGAACAGTTGTTTGCGGAATACCCGTTCGCACATCCAGAGGTGACAAGGCATGGACCCATGCATAGCTTACATCCATTTGCACCATTTTTATGCATTATTGGAAGCCAAATACCGACCTAATCTTAGCCAAGTACCCTTTGTGGTCACCCAGGGTGAGAAGATTATGGATGTCTCTCCCCAAGCAGCGAACTTAAACATCCATGTCGCCATGGGTTTGCGTCAAGCTCGCTTAATCTGCCCTGAGTTAGAGATCATAAAAATGGAAGTCGATCCTGAGCCTTTCCTGGAAAAATTCAAAGATATTTGCGCCACTCTTACTCCATTGGTAGAGCCTTCAGGGGATTTGGGTGTGTTTTTGGATCTATCCGGCTTAGGGGAGCCCCTTGCCATAGTAAAAAAGGTAGCAAGTAAGCTCCGCTGGCAGCTAGCCTTTCCTTGGTACATGGGCGTAGCTACCAACAAATTAGTAGCCAAAATAGCTTGCCAGGAGTTGCTTAATGCCAAGCCTAATAAGGCCCAGCATAACTATTTAATGATTCAGCCATTAAGGGAAAAGGCCTTCTTATCCTCCTTAGGAGTAAATCGTCTATGGCCTTGGCCAGACAAAATTCACCAGCAGCTCCAAAATCTAGGGATATATACCATCGGCCAGCTAGCCCAAGTGCCTCGCCTGCAGCTACAAGCGCAATTGGGTGAAGTAGGCGATGCTTTATTAAATGGGGCCCAGGGGATAGATCCCACCCCTGTGGAGGGCCTTTACCCGCCCCAGACAGTTCAAGGCTATTTTCAATTACCACCAGATGCCAAGGGTTGTGGGGATCTAAGCACCTTAAATAGACATCTAATCCCTGCTTTACAAAGTGCCACCGCCAGTCTGCGGGCAAAGGATCAAATCTGCACCCGCTTAAGGCTATTTGTACAATATGATGGCGCTCCTAAAAAGCAATTTGATAAGAATCTAAAAGAGGGATTGCAGGCTGAAGACCAATTGCTAGAGTTAATCCAAGAGCTTTTGACTAAGGCGCCTTGGCCTGCTCCTATCACCGGCATCCGACTAATGCTCATGGGCCTAAAACCTAGGGGATTACACCAAGCGATCTTTGCTCCTCAAATCCTTGGGATACAGCCATCAGCGAAGCTACGGCAAACCTTAGCAATATTACAAACTAAGTTTGGCAATGAAACCATATTTTTGGCCAAGAACATGTCCATTCCCCGGCGGGAACGGATGCTACTACTTTTGACAGAGTATCAATAAATCATGGATATACGGGAATACGAAGGGACCCAAGCAACCATTCGGCTGATGTGCAAGTTCGCAAGGGGACGACATTCCGGGGAGGAAAGGGCTAGCTATGGATGAGGTGGAAACTATGAGGATTACCGATGAATAGGGTACGCCTATCTGGTCAGGCGCAAGCTGACCTCTGGCAAGCTGACCTCTATGAACCGAGGAGTCTTTCAGTCCTGGGAGTCATCACAATCACATGGGGAGTAATTAACCATGGCCCGTCGTATCAATTTACCCATTCAGGTTATCTGCCAAAGACAAGTACCTGTGGCTTTCCGTTGGCAAAGAGCATCCCATAACATCATAGAGATCATTGAAAGCTGGAGGGAATGTGGTGAATGGTGGGAAAAAGCCCCGGAGATTACAGTTTACCAAGTTCTCACTGATACCCAGGGGCTCTATGAACTCCATCACATGGCGACAGGCCAATGGCTGTTATACAAGATATATGATTAGTATATGATTAAGCTCTCCACCCCCAGGGTTAACTCTTGGCTAACTAAGGGCGAGTAAACCTAAACGATCCTGAAAACGTCTCAAGGTAGGTAAAGCCAAAGGCTCTGCCTTCCTCCTACCCTCCGCTAAGATGGCTTCGATTACACCAGGTTCGGAAAGCTCGGTAAAGCGTTTCTGAATAGGAGCAAGGGTCTCTACCACCACCTCGGCTAGATCGCTTTTGAATTGACCATAACCACTACCAACGTAGGCACTTTTAATCTCGTCTAAAGATTGACCAGAGCAAAGGGAGTAGATGACCATTAAGTTGGAGATGGCTGGCTTATTTACCTCATCATAGTATATTTCCCGGCCAGAGTCGGTTACAGCAGATTTAATCTTTCGCCGGATTTCATCGGGAGAATCTAGGATCGCGATATTGCCCCGGGGGTTCTCGGCAGATTTGGACATCTTCTCTGTGGCGTCTTGTAGATTCATAATCCGCCCACCCGCAGTTTTCGGTGGAATATATGGTTCAGGCACCTTGAAAATCTCTTCATCAAATCGGTTATTAACACGAACCGCTATATCCCGGGCTAATTCTAAATGCTGTTTTTGATCATCGCCCACAGGAACTTCATCGGCTTGGTAAAGCAATATATCCGCGGCCATGAGCACCGGGTAGGTAAGTAATCCCGAGGTTACTACCTCTTGCCTAGCGGCCTTCTCTTTATACTGGGTCATACGCCGCAGTTCACCATCATACGTTGTGCATTCCAATAGCCAACTTAGTTCCGCGTGGGCCGGTACATGGGATTGCACGAAGATTGTGGCTAAATCTGGATCAATACCACTGGCCACAAAAATCCTAGCCACATCCAAAGTCCGCTGATGCAATTCCTTGGGATCTTGTGGCACTGTTAAGGCATGTAAATCAACTACACAAAATAGACACTCTGCTTCATGCTGTAACTTTGCAAAATTCCGCAGGGCTCCTAGATAATTGCCTATGGTCAAAGAGCCACTGGGCTGTACACCTGAGAAAACTCGTTTTGCCATGATGCGCGGTGCTAGTGGTTTAACCCTTGCACCTTTATCCCCTTTCAAAGTTCCTGATATTTATGTTGCCCTTCGTTTAAAGGGCAACATACAAACATTCACGTGACCTAAAGTTACTGACCCTAATTGATTTTGCTATGGGGCCAAGGAAATCCTGCCCCACTACTTTAACCTCAAACTCCAAATTTCAAATTTTCCAGCCTAGTCTTAAACTACAATGCTTGAGGATTTACCCTGTATCAATGCCACAAAGAGGTGTCAATGTTGTCCTTCATCCACTTACACGTCCATTCGCCTTTTTCCTTTCTAGATGGAGCTAGCCCGTTACCAGATCTGGTACAACAGGCCGCGGCATTTGGTTCTCCAGCCATGGCCATTACTGATCACAATAACGTGAGCGGAGCTGTTCAGTTTCATAAATTAGCCATGGACGCCGGTATTTTGCCCATTCAAGGCGCGGAACTCACCATGAATAGTGGTCATCATCTAGTAGCCCTTGCTCAAGACTCCGTCGGTTACGCTAATCTTTGCCAGTTACTGACTATAGCTTACCAAGCGGGTGATCGACTACATCCCCAGGTACCTACAACAGCCCTGGCTAAGTATAGTAAAAATTTAATCTTTTTATCGGGTTGTCGCCGGGGCCAAATACCCTCTTTAATACTAAAGGGCGATCTAGTAACGGCCCGGAAAGCGGCCCAATTTTATAGTGAGCTAGTGGGCAAGGACAATTTTTACTTGGAGCTAATCTGTGATTTTCTACCCCATGCCCACCAGCTAAACGCGGCCCTGGCTGAATTAGCTTCTGATTTGAAGCTACCCATAGTGGCCACCAATAATGTCCATTATAGCCATAAAGAGGAGTTCCCTTTACACGATACCCTTACCTGTATTCGCACTTTAACCAAAGTGGAAGATGTCCATGGGGAAAGACGCCTTAATGCAGAGAACTATTTAAAGCCCCCTTCAGAGATGGCCGAGCTGTTCGCCAAATACCCAGCAGCCCTTGCCGCTACCCAGGAGATAGCTAGTCGCTGTCAACCGGTTTTAGATTTAAAAAGGCAGCTCTTTCCAGCATTTCCCATTCCCACCAATCAATCTGCAGCTGCTTATCTAAGGGAGCTCACCTACCAAGGTGCGGCTCTCCGCTACCCAACCATTACCCCATCTATTCGGCAAAGGCTAGAGCATGAGCTAGCTATTATCACTACCTTGCAGGTAGAGGATTACTTCCTGGTCATGTGGGATATCGCCTGTTTTGCCCGGGAAAGGGGCATTCGCTATGCTGGCCGGGGATCAGCCGCGGACTCCGCTGTAGTTTACTGCCTGCAAATTACCGAGGTAGATTCCATTGCCCGAGGCCTTCTCTTTGAACGCTTTTTGAGTCTGGAGCGGGCGCAAAAGCCCGATATTGATATAGACTTTGATGCCCGCTACCGTGACCAAATAGCCCAATACGTCTATGCAAAATACGGTGCAGAACATGTAGCTTCTGTCTGTACTTTCAATACTTTTAGAGCACGCTCAGCTTTGAGGGACTTCGGCAAAGCCCTGGGTTTTCCCCCAGGAGAAATCAATCAGTTAGCCAAGCGTTTCCCCCATGTACCTGCCGATGCCATCCAGAAATCCATCGGGAGATTCCCCGAGCTTAGCAAAAGCTCTTTGCCTTTTTGGAGATATCAGCAACTTTTCGAGCTTTGTCAAAAAGCCGCAGGGCTTCCCCGCTTTATTGGTACCCACTTGGGAGGGTTAGTCATCTGCCGTGAACCAATCACAGCTGTGACTCCTTTGCAGCCCGCGGCCAAAGGAGTGTTAATCACTCAATTTGACAAAGATGATATAGAAGCCCTAGGGCTAATCAAGCTCGACCTTTTGTCTTTACGCACCCTCTCTGCAGTGGAGGATGCGGTAGAGTCGATTAATATCTGGGATAACCAAAAGGGCGCAGAGGACAATGGTACCCCTGCTAATGATCCCAAGTTTTGTTACGAGCATATCCCCCTAGATGATCGAGCCACATATGAACGGCTCAATTCAGGCAAGACCATTGGCGCTTTCCAACTAGAAAGCCCCGCACAAAGGGCTCTACAAGCTCGCTTGGGCGCGGACAATATGGAAGATATTATTGCCAGTGTTGCCTTAATCCGTCCCGGCCCTATCCAAGGCAATATGGTGGAGCCCTTTATCGCCCGTCGCCATGGTGAGGAAAAACCCACCTATGTACACCCAGCGCTAGAACCTATCTTGGCCAAAACCTATGGTGTCGTATTATACCAAGAACAAGTGATTCAAATTGCCACTGCCATTGCCGCCTTCACACCGGGAGAATCGGATCGATTGCGGCGGGTTATGACCCATTTTCGTTCTCAAGAAGAGATGGATGCCATCGGTGAGGAATTTATCGCCAAAGCCATTGCCAACGGTGTAGAACCTAGTGTAGCCCAAACAATATTTTCCTATATCCTAGGTTATGCCGGGTATGGCTTTTGTGAAGCCCATGCTGCCGCCTTCGGTGATACAGCTTATAAGACTAGTTATCTACTAGAGCACTACCCCGCCCATTTCTATGCGGCCATTCTCAGTAACCAACCCATGGGCTTTTACCCTCCCAATACTATTTGTCTAGAGGCAAGACGTCGTAATATCCCCATATTGCCCCCGGACATAAATATTAGTGGCAGTCAGTTTGCTGTAGAGGCGCTTCCCGAGGCTCCTAATCGACCTGTCGAAAACCCAGATGATGATAATGGGGGTGTCATGGCACCCAAATTGGGCATCCGGGTACCCCTAATCCGAGTAGCAGGTATGGATCAAGCCTCCCTACAGAAGATAATGCACGAACGGGCAATCAAACCATACAGTTCTTTATTGGATTTTTGCCAGCGCACTAGGCTAGCTACAGACATTATCACAAATCTGATTCTCTGTGGAGCATTTGACAATCTCCATGGCAATCGACGGCAACTTCTCTGGGACCTAAAAAAGATCCAATCATTTTGTGCCCAACAAGCTCAACTATCGCTTTTCTCCCCAGAACGTGGGCCATTTTGGGAAGAACATAGTAAATACCAAGTTGCGGATTTCTCCTTCAAGGAAAAGTTCCTCCAAGAATATTCCGTGCTGGGGTTAAATACCAGTACTCATCTTATGGCCTTTCTACGCCCAAATTTACAGGCACGTCGTATAGCCAATAGCCAAGAACTTGAGCAGAGTCCACCGGGGCGCAATGTCAGTGCTGCTGGCATTGTAATCCGCCCCCACAGGCCACCTACCAAAAGCGGGCGCACTGTGGTGTTTCTAACTTTGGAGGATGAATTTGGCATGATCGATGTGACTATCTTTGAAAAAACATATAGAAGATACGGACACATCGTCTTTACTGAACCTGCCCTGATTGTTAGAGGAAGGCTAGAACAACGGGGAAATGCCAAAAGCATCATCGCCCACAAAGTAGAAGCGTTGCCCCTAGCCGCGGCCATGGGCAACGCTTAATCGCCAAATCACACAAATACTGGGACCTAATCTCTCATAATCGCTCAAATGTCCCTAAAATCCTTACGGGTAGACACCATAGGTCTCGGCTGTCTCCACCATTACCTCGGCATTCCGCAGATCTGCATTGGCGGGATACTCACACCCCGTTGCCAGGATAAACCCACCACCTTGCTTATACCAATCGATCTGTTCCTGGCACCGTGCCCTTACTTCATCTTCACTGGCCTGCATGATCCAAGTGGGATCCACATGGCCAATTAAAGTAGTCTGACGACCGTATTTTTCCTTAAGCTCCCTAGGAGTTGATACATCGTCGGGCAAATGCAAAAATGAGATGGCCTCTGGCCCCATGGTCTCGATCTGGACGTCAAAATAGATGCCATTGCCGCAGTTATGGATCATCACCATGCAGCCACGATCATGTATACGCTCCGCTAGCTTCTTAACATAAGCCCCCTCGAATTCAAGCCACATGGTTTTACTCATGATGGACTTAGAGGCAAATAGTGTATCTAGCATGACGGCATGGACTCCTGTATCTATCAAGGCATCGTAGTATTCCATGAGCGTATCAGTGATTGCCGCAACTCCATATTTCACAGCCTGAGGCTCCAACACTAAATCCATGAACATGGCTTCTTGACCCCGTAGCATACTCAAGATTCCCAAAGGGCCAAAGGTAAAGGCAACAATGGGTAGTTCCTGGCCTTTGGCCTCCACAAGCTTGCTGCACAGTTTGATGTGTTCAGCCATGCGAGTACCGGTCCGGGGATCTATGGGTTTGATTTTCCAGTAATCCTCAACGGTCTCCACAACGCGTGTATCATAGGCCGGATGGGCTGCTTCACTCTCGGGGTAAACGAGCTGGGCCCCAAAATCTGCTGCCTCCACAGACAGATCAGTCAAAGTACAAATCGTATCTAATCGCAATTGGTCTGCCGCCTTGATATATGCCTTAGCGCAAACATCTGCATTGGTGGCCCATTCCTGGTAAGTAGCATCAACTAACTGCCGAGTAACCCCGCTCACCAAAGGGTACACCGGCACCCGATCTGGCTCCTCAAATCGTAAAGTCTTGATAACTCGTTCCAGAGAATTCAATAGTGCTACCTCCTACCTTACCCATCCAACATAGTCATCAGTTGGCCATGCACTAATCCATTCGTTGCCAACACCTCACCCTCGAATAGGTTAAGCTCATCACCCCCATAACTAGATACACGGCCACCTGCCTCCGCTACCATGAGGCTACCAGCGGCAATGTCCCAAGCATTAATTGCTCTCTCCCAATAGGCCTCCACACGGCCACAAGCTACATAACACAGATCAAGGGCCGCCGAACCCATGACACGCACTCCCTGGGAGGCTTGCATGATCCTGCCGAAAACCGCCACATTCGCCTTGCGGGTAGCAGCATCATAGGGAAATCCTGTGACAAACAGGCTGTGTTGCAGTTTTTGAATTGAAGAAACCTTTATCGGTTTACCATTTAAGTACGCCCCGCCCCCGGCCAGGGCAGTAAACATCTCCTTAGCCGCGGGATCGTAAACAACCCCCAAAACTGGCTGTCCCGCTTTTGCCAAAGCCACGGATATACAGAAATGTGGATTGCCGTGGGCGAAATTTGTGGTCCCATCGAGGGGGTCGATAATCCACATGGATTCAGCATCTTTGGATCCCGTTAGGCCCTGTTCTTCGCCGAGAATTGCAACATGTGGAAAGCGCTTACCAAGCTCGTTTGTGATAAACTCTTCAGAGGCCTTATCGGCATCGGTCACCAAGTCAATCGCGCCTTTATGCTGGATGGAAAACCCCGAATCTATTTTGCTAAGTATTATATCTCCTGCTCTGCTTACGATATCAACGATTTCTGCAGCAACAGTCAATCTATCACCCCCAAAAACACCCTTCTTGCATGGGACGATTTTCCCTTCTGATGAAGGTGGCGTAGAGTAATATTTGCTCCCGCATATGAAAACTAAAAAAGACATGTTTGGGTCATAATGGATATGGGTAATGATGTAGTGATAACGATTACTAATCAGGGGGTTGTGTGATGAGTAACGGACTACCATTGATCGGAGATCGATTCCCCGAGTTACAGGTTAATACTACCCACGGGATGAAGAATCTACCGGGAGATTATGCAGGCAAATGGTTTGTACTATTTAGCCATCCAGGGGATTTCACACCTGTCTGCACAACAGAGTTCATCGCTTTTGAACGTCTTCGCAAGGATTTTGAGGAGCTTAACTGCGAGCTAGTTGGGTTATCCGTTGACCAAGTTTTTTCCCACATCAAGTGGGTAGAATGGATCAAGGAAAACCGTAACGTTGATGTGCAGTTCCCCGTCATCGCCGACGAGCTAGGCAGAGTGTCTGACGCCCTAGGCATGATTCACCCTGGTAAGGGAACTAACACCGTCCGTGCAGTATATATCATCGATGATAAAGGGGTTATTCGCCTTATCTTGTACTATCCCCAGGAGATTGGGCGCAACATGGACGAAATCCTTCGGGCACTAAAAGCCCTGCAAACCCATGAGCAACATAAAGTGGCACTACCAGCCAACTGGCCCAACAACGAGGATCTAGGAGATAAGGTAATCATCCCACCGGCTGCCAATGTACGGGATGCCGAGGCTCGACTCAATGATGCTAAAGCCGGCAAATTCCAGTGCTGGGATTGGTGGTTCTGCTACAAGGATCTATAGGTCATTTCTAGGCTGCAATTGCTTCTGGGGGATATCCAGAAGCAATTGCTTTAACCTATAGTTTTGGAGTCACCAGCCAAAGGATACATCACTAGCCCCACTAGTTCCGGCCATCAAAGACACCGCCGGTCCATAGCCACCAACCGGAGTGGTCCCGTGGGCACCCATATCCCACCTACCTTGCATATCGCTGATGCCTCCGTATTCATCGAAGGTGAATTCCAGACCAAGACCCATAGAGCCGCCGGCTCCCATCCCTGTCTTCGTGCCTAAGGCCCCATCCCTACTGGCTTGCTCCCCATAGACGCCTCCTCCCACACTAGCACCAATCCCAAGGCGCAAGGCTGTAACCCGTCGCTCTTTGAAGTTCCAGTCGACTCCGCCAGTGATCAGTTCGCCGCCATCTATACCCACAGTTGTGCAATCAATGGTAAGGGCAACAATACCCAGATCAATCTTGAGCTTCCCGCCGCCTTCAAAGGGGCAATCTGGAGGCTGGTTGGCTTTAGCAGTTAACCCGTCAGTGTCCACGGGATCCGCGCCATGACTACACGGATGGTATAGACAACGAAAAAAGCTAGTAGATGCAGCTGCCCAACTCAAGGTCATATCTTGCACCTCAGTTAAGACCAAGAGCTGACGATCAATATCAGCCATCCTAAAACTAGCCGGATCATAAATGGTAGTCAGTATAGGAGCAGAATCCTGTATGTACATTTCTAGCAACAAGCGGAGTTCGGCATAATATTGCTTAGCTTGATTTACCCATTGACCATAATATCGGCCATGCAACGCGTCCTGCGCCTCACACCAATCCTTTAGAGCTTGGGCCAGCTCTTGCTGAATCTTCTCTTCAGGGCCCCCGGCCATGGCAATGGCAAGCACTTTTTCCTGATATGTCTCAGCAAGTCCATCTAGCTCCTCCTCTAGGGGCGCTAGCACATTTGTAGTTATTTGAGTAAACAAGCCCCCATGCCTCTCCTTAAGCCGATTTAACTGCTGGACATAGTATCTTTCCAAATAGGCCAGCTGTGTGAGTTGCTTCTCATAAGAGATCTCGCCAGCATCTGTGGTTTTCAACGCTAATCCATGATATCCGGTAACCACATCCTGCATGCTAGTAGCTACTTCTAAGCTAAGTTCATTTAACTCTTGGCTGGATTTGGCCAAAGCAATGTAATCACTCCATTGGGGCAAGTTGGGAATACTGATCTGTGCTAGTGGAGGTGCCGAACCATCCACTACAAAAATCGATAACCCACCCTTAACTCCCGAAGTCTGCCCTAGTTCTACATCATCCGGACCTGCCCCAAGCCCCGGCGGAATTGGTAAGGTTTCCCCATCCCCCCCTTGAGTAATCCCATCTGTCGCCTCTCCTATACCCCGTCTCACCTGAGGGGTAAAGCCATATTCCGCTGCAGCCAAATATTGCTCTAGGGCCTTGTGCCAATCCCCGGTGGCTAGGTAGAGATCCCCCAAACATCGCAGGGCTGGAGCGTATCTGGCATCCCTAGCTATGGCTTCCAAATAGAACCCCTTGGCAGCCTCCAAATCCCCCAAATCATACAGGGAGTTGGCCAGATTTGTGATAATCACAGGAGAGTCGGGTTCTATTGATCTCGCCAACTCCAAAACAGCCACCGAGTCATAGAGTCTTCCTAAGAGATGGAGCATAGCTCCAAGATTGCACAAGGCAAGGGCATCATCGGGCTTGTTTACAACTGCCATAGCTGCAAACACAGAAGCCACCGACTCCGATACACCCATACCTCCTAACACTGCCGCGGCTGAGGTAATCTCCAGGACGGCGCGATGCAAAGACGCTCCATCGCCATCAAGCATTCGAAGCTTACCATCTGTGAAGCTTTTCTCTTCTAAATTCAGTCTAGCATAATGCTCATTGACAACAGCCTGGGCCAAAGCCTGCACACCATCAGTCATTTCCAGTAAATCACTGGCCAAGACGTATCCGGAAAATATCGGACTAAACACAACAATAAAGCAGAGCAAAACTACCAGCCCACTGCGCCATCTCCATGGCAAATCCTTGGATGAATCGTCCATTACCCCAGTCCCTTCATCAGCTACCAAATTCTGCCACGCAAGTATCCTAATACTCTCAAATTGCGGGGAATCCTGTCGGTATTGCTCCCCCATTCAACATTCTTATTCGGGCAACCGTACTAACCAATTAATCCAATAGAGCATGGGTTTGGCAAGCTCCGCCGGCCCTTGTCTCCCCTCTAGAGCTTTGTCCAATAGCTCCATAGCAACATCCACCCTGGCATTAAGCATGGCTTCACCGGCTGGGGCAGTGGCTTGCTTAGGATCTCCCATATACGGGAGCATGTCATCATCAGATACCCATGCTAGGGTATTGGCCAAATGCTGTAAATCCTTACCCCAACATTTTCCATTAAACAGCGTGCCTAGGCGGTTAATTAGCCCCGGGAGCCCTCTAGGTGCAGGTGGCAAAGATGCTGGAATATCTGTTTGTTCGGCCACTTTGGCGGAATTCACTGCCAAAAGCAAAGATGTCTCATTGGTTCCTGCATGGGCATCGGCATTATCACCACACTCTCTAGGGCCTAATCCCGTCGCAGCCATAAATCCACTATCATGCTGCACCATATAGCGAAATACCAAGTTGAAGGGACTGATCACAGCAAATCGCCACCGTCGCCAGGCTCGTTTACTAGCCCGATAGAGGGCCATCTGGTGCCGAGGCCCACCATGATTATCTGCTAGCAACAAATACTTAAACCCCTGCTTGGCTAAGCCCTTAGCATAGTCCAATATGATGGCTTCCAGGGCTGTGGCCCGCACCGATAGGCTACCACTAACAGGCAGTGCATCAGAGCCACAATATAGATCAGGCAAACATACGAGGTTAAAGCCCGGATACTTAGCGATTATCCTTTGGACATAGCGACGCTGCAGTTCCTGGGCAATAAACACATCTGTCCCCACAGGCAGATGGGGACCATGGGCTTCAATGGGACTTACTGAAAGTAGAAAAATAGTGTTCTCGCCATCTAGAGCCTCTATATCCGACAAATTCAAGTCCACATACTGCAACACTATTGACATAGTATCGCCCCCTTCCAATCAGCATAGTTCCAATATTCCTCCGCCTGGGGCAGACACCTCCATTTGGGGAATAAAAACCTACAAACAGCCTCCTGCCGCCTTGCGGTATAGTGCCATATCCTCCCGCCCATACTAATCAAGGGTGATGATCTTGGCATCTTTGAGAAACTCTATCAGTCGCTACCGCATTTTGATTGCCCTTTTAATAGTGATACCTCTAGCCCTGCTATTAGGCATTTATGTGCGGGGCTGGTTTCTTTTACGTCAATTTGAGAACACCAGCCCCATGCATGCCGCCACTTTACTAGCAGACAATGGAGAGATCCTGGCCACATTGGGAGAAGGCCCCTCCCGTTATATACCACTTGAAACCATCCCCCTAGATATGCAAAATGCCATAGTTGCCATTGAAGATCGATGGTTCTATGAGCACCCCGGTTTCAACCCCGTGGCTATACTAAGAGCCATCTACGTCGATATCCGAGCCAAAAGAAAAGTACTCGGGGCAAGTACTATCACTCAGCAGCTGGCTAAAAACCTATTCCTAACCAGCAGGAAGACACTTAGTCGTAAGATTGAGGAGCTAGTTCTAGCCATCATACTAGAACAACGCTATACAAAGGATCAAATACTGGAGCTTTACCTTAATCAGATCTATTTCGGCAAGGGTAGCTATGGTATTGAAGCGGCAGCTCGCACTTATCTAGGCAAATCTGCATCAGAACTAAACTTAGCCGATAGTGCTCTACTGGCTGCAATTCCCCGCTCCCCCAGCAGTTACGACCCCTATATCAACCCAGATCTCGCATTGGAGAGGCGGAATCATGTCTTGGAGAGAATGGCAGCCCTGGACATGATCACCGAGGCTAGTCGGGCCAAAGCATCGGCTACACCCCTTCGACTAAGCCGTCTAGAAAGGGGTCCTGCCCCCTATTTCGTCGATTATGTAAGAAAACAGTTGGAAGACAAATATGGCAGTGCCCTTGTCTACAAAGGCGGACTTCGGGTCCACACAACACTAAATATGGACTACCAAGCAGCGGCCCACGCCGCCTTTGCTGCCCAAGAGTTTCAAGGTGCCTTAGTCGCTGTAGACCCTCAGACAGGTGGTATTAGAGCTATGGTAGGTGGGCGAGACTACAGTGCTTCCCAGTTCAACCGAGCCGTTTTGGCCTATCGCCAGCCGGGATCAGCATTCAAGCCTTTTATCTATGCAGCCGCTCTAGAGGATGGTTGGCGGCAAAACACCCTAGTTGAGGATACCCCTAGGGAATATGCCGGCTACACGCCGGGCAATTGGCAATCACAATACTGGGGCCCAGTGGTTATGAAGCACGCAGTGGCCGTATCTTTGAACAATGCTGCTGTATGGACCCTCCACTCCATTGGTGTCGACAAAACCATTAAGCTAGCCAAAGACATGGGAATTACTTCACTTGTTGCCGAAGACCGGAATCTCTCTCTGGCGTTAGGTGGGCTAACTAAAGGTGTAACCCCTTTGGAGCTAGCCGGGGCTTTTATCCCATTTGCCAATGGAGGGAGCCGCTATGAAGTGAGGGCCATACAAAAGGTGCTAGATCAAGATGGTCGGATCCTAGAAGAGCATCAACCCCGGGGAGTGAGAGTGATCACCGAAACCACAGCTTACTTGATCACGGATATGCTTAAGGCAGTCTTGGAGTATGGTACAGGGAAACATTTGTCAGTCAATCGACCGGCGGCGGGAAAAACCGGCACCACCGACGAGAAAATCAGTCTCTGGTTTGCCGGTTATACCCCTAGTTTGGTCACAGTTGTCTATATAGGTGATGACCAGCGCGAGCCTTTACCCGGCTATGGTAGTAGCTTAGCGGGCCCAGTGTGGGCTGAGTTTATGGGTACCGCCCTTGCTGAGGAGCCACCCTGGGATTTTCCCATCCCCCGGGATGTAGTGACTGGGATACCCATCCACATCTTCTCAGGGCTATTGGCCAGTGAGGAATGCGAATGGGCAGTAGATAGCGCCTTTATTAGGGGCACAGAGCCTACCGAGTATGCCCCATGTAGCCCGGAGCCAGGCGGGTCAGGACAGCTTAGTGATCCTCTAGAAGGGCCCAAAACAGAGTATAATCCTACGCCCCCGAAACCACCAAATCCCTCCACAGACGAATTGGTGGAAGACTCACCCACCGATCTGCTTGTTCAATAATCACAGTCCCACTATGGGTAATCGCCTGAACTACAGCTCGCCGTCGCAAAAGGAGTCCTATATCCGAATAGACCCAAGCCACTCCCGAATGTCCCCCATTATCTCTTGCTCTAGGAATGTGGCGCCGATCCCGCCTAGGGCTTCCAACAGGGCTCCTTTTTCGAAGATACAACCTTGTAGGGCAGGACTGAGGGCAAGCATCAGCTCGGGCTCCATGGCATCGGAAAAAACTTGGGCCTCTTGAATACGCCCACCTCCAAGCTTTAAGGCTAATTCCACCCCACCCCAAGGGAATCTATGTTCGAGTGTAAGATCAAAATCCGGGGTTCGCCCAAATCTCCATTCCCAAGAGGCATGTTTTCTATAGAGCTTAGGCAATTGACCTGTCCCAACCTCAATGCTGCCATCTAATATCACTTCCCCTCCTTGAGGGGCATAAATACGGCGAAAACTCTTTATTAATACGTCTCTAACTAGATCCACATTTACATGGGGGTTAAGCTCTGCCAAATTCACCACTCGAGACTGGACAGAATCAATCCCTTTGGTTGCCATCTTCTCTTTAGATACCTGCAGATAACGGCCCATTTGGGCAAAATCCGCCGCCACAAGTATAGTCCCATGATGATAGGCCCGGTTACCGTCTTTATAGAAGGCATTACCGGAAAACTTGCGGCCAGCGGCCAGAAGATCATTACGCCCTGAAAACTCAGCCGGTATGCCTAGCTCTGCCACAGCCATGAGAATCACCTGTAACTGCTTATCTAGGTCATATTCTCGGCGGCTAGTAATAAATGTAAAGTTCAGGTTGCCTAGATCGTGATACACCGCCCCACCCCCGGAAAGGCGGCGGGCCAATTTGCCTCCTTCTTGGTGAAGTAGCTCCCACCGGCATTCTTTCCAGGCATTTTGGTTACGCCCGATCACCACTGTGTTTTGGTTTTGCCAAAGGTATAAAATCGTACCCATCTGCCGTGTCCCGTGGAGGAGCATTTCCTCCACCGCCAAATTATACCAAGGATCTACTGAACTTGAGATGGCGATACTCGCCTCAGCCCACTCAGTCTGCAAGATGCAAAGCCCCACTTCCGATATCCCATGCTGCCTCCATAATGGCCTCCGGCAAGGTAGGATGGGCATGAATGGTATTGGCCACCTGCTCTGCCGTGAGCCCTTGCTGCACAGCTAGGGTGATTTCGGCAATCAAATCAGTCGCCCCGGGGCCTACGACGCCTCCACCTACCAGAATCCCCGTCTCAGCATCGGCTATTAATTTGACAAAACCACGACTATTGCCTAAAGCTAGGGCTTTGCCATTGCCTGCAAAGGGAAAGCGGCCTACCCTAATCTCAAGTCCATGGGCTTCGGCCTCCTTCTCACTTAGACCTACAGTAGCTATCTCGGGGTCAGTAAAAATGGCATTGGGAACTGCCCGATAATCCATGAGATGCTCCTCTTGCCCCATGATGTTATTGATAGCTACGATGGCTTGATGGGAGGCCACATGGGCCAACATCATACCTCCAGTCACGTCCCCAATGGCATAGATATGACGAATACTGGTCTGCATGAGATCATTAACCACAATTCCTCCGCCCTTGGCCTGAATCTCTATGCCAAGCTCCTCAACACCCAAATCACCTAGGAAGGGGCGTCGACCCACTGCCATAAGTACCTTATCTGCCTTCACGCTTGGTATAGCTTCGCCGGTAGCAACACTTTCAAAATGCACTAAAGCCCCACCCTCAGGCGACGCTTCCATGGAAGTCACTTTGGCCCCGGTGTGCAGTTTGACTCCAGCCATGCGAAGATTGCGTCGAGCATCTTGGGTCAAATCACTATCTAGAAGAGCTAGCACCTCGTCTAGGTATTCAATCAAGGTGACCTTTACCCCTAGCCTGCCAAATATGAAGGCAAATTCCATGCCAATAACCCCGCCCCCGATGATAACTAGGCTTTCCGGCAACTCCTCCAGCTCTAGTGCCTGAGTGCTGTCCATCACAAAATCTAATGTGGCACCGGGTATGGGTAACTGGGCAGGCTCTGAGCCAGTGGCGATTATCATGTTTTTGGCCTGCACTAAAGTCTCTTCCCCATCTTGGATGACCTTAATGGTATGTGCATCTACAAGTTGCCCGGAACCCTTGAGAACCGTTACACCACCCTTTGCTAAAAGGGATTGCACGCCCTTGACAAGACCACCCACTACCCGGTCTTTGCGGCTTACGGCCCTCTTGTAATCCACCCTCACATTATCTGCAAGGCAACCGTATCGATTGGCTTCTTGGAGGGTCTTATAGATTTCAGTTGTGCGGATAAGGGCCTTTGTGGGAATACATCCTCGATTTAAACAAGTACCCCCCTCTGTATCTTTTTCGATCAGCGCGACTCTAGCGCCCAACCTCGCTCCATAGATGGCTGCCACATACCCACCGGGACCAGCACCGATGATGGCAATATCAAATTCCTGCATCCCATATCAGCCTCCCTTTTGTGCCAATCAACCTCAAGCACAGGTTCCATTAATACTATTAATACTACCCTTAGCTATTACCGGCTAGTGTGACATTCATTAGGTCCCGAGCAGCCCTTTCGATGGCACTATAATCCTTGTCCTTAACGGCTTGATGGGGTATGAGTGAACCACCGACCCCCAAGGCCATCGCCCCGGCCTTTAGATAGTCCTTGGCATTAGCCTGAGAGATACCCCCAGTGGCCATTAACGGAATATGAGGTAGTGGCCCTCTGATGCTGCGCAGGTATTCAGTGCCAAGCGCCCCTGCGGGAAATAGCTTGACGATATCAGCCCCATGTTCATAGGCGGCAAGGATCTCCGTCGGGGTCATGGCCCCGGGTATTATGGGTTTCCCGTAGCGCAAACAAACCTCAATAGTGCTGGGATTTAGTGTTGGAGTAACGACAAAATCTGCCCCTGCCAAGAACATGATGCGGGCTGTCTCTCCATCTAGTACAGTACCTACTCCCACAGCTACAGAGTCAGGTAGGCCTTTACGCACCCGCTGAATAATCTCCGTAATCCCCGGCGTTTCCGCAGTAAACTCAAGAACTCTAAGACCACCCTCCACTAATGCCCGGGCGATATCATAGGCCGATTCCAGTGGGACCCTCCGCACAATCCCCACAACTTTTGTCGCCTCGATGGCAGACAGCACAGATTGCTTTTCCATATAATCTTACCCCTCTTCGTAGGATGAAAAACCTTAGCAAAAAGGCGGCCCTCGCCCTCTGGCTAAAGACCGCCTCACACCTATCATGCTTGATATTAACGTTTGGAGAACTGAGGAGCCCGTCTGGCTTTCTTCAGGCCATACTTGTGTCGCTCTTTCATCCTGGGATCCCTAGTTAGATAACCTGCCCGTTTTAGAGCAGGGCGCAGTTCCTCATCATACTCCAAAAGAGCCCTGGCGATACCGTGGCGGATGGCGCCGGCTTGTCCTGACATGCCACCTCCGCCCACGTTCACTAAGACGTCAAATTTACCATCTGTCTCCGTCAACACCAAAGGCTGACGGCAAATGGTCTTCAAAACGTCACGGCCAAAATACTCTTCCATGGGTCGCTTGTTTATGGTAAAGTTGCCGGTCCCTGGTCTTAGGTATACACGAGCAACGGAATGCTTCCTTCGTCCTGTACCATAATACTGGTTTAGATCTTTAGCCACCTACATATCCCCCCTTTCACCCTTTTGCATATGTCTATCTTACCCTGCTATCTGATAGCTTCCCGAACTTCCAAAGGCTGGGGCATCTGAGCTGCATGGGGGTGATCCGGCCCGGCATACACCTTCAGCTTAGTAAGCTGTTGCCTAGACAGTTTGTTCTTGGGCAACATACCCCAAACAGCCTTCCGAATGACCTCTTCAGGTTTTCTGGCCAACAGCTCCCCTGCTGTTCTACTGCGTATACCGCCGGGGTAACCGGTGTGCCAGTAATAGGTCTTTTGCTCCCGCTTCTTGCCGGTGAGCTTAACTTTCTCAGCATTTACCACGATCACAAAATCCCCGGTGTCCATATGGGGTGTAAACTGGGGTTTGTGCTTACCTCTAAGGATAGTGGCAATCTCTCCCGCAAGGCGACCTAACACCTTGTCTTCTGCATCGATCACATACCATTTCCTGTCAATATCTGCGGGTCTAGCCATATACGTCTTACCTTTTTCCATTGACTTTCCCCCCTTTGCGAACACAGTTGTATAGTACCCATTCTCGAACTGTGACGCAGCGGCCGGGGCTATGTACCGCGGCGATTAGTCAAGAACCGGTGATATTCCTCTAAACCTAGAATAGCCCAGTAGCAACGCTACCGGGTTTACCGTATCCAATTCTAATACAGCCCACTACCAGTGTCAAGCATTTAGTAAAGCTTGACCTTCATCATAGTCTACCTCAAAAAGGTAAAGGCCATGGGCCGGTGCGGTTGGTCCTGCCTTAGAACGGTCCCGGGCTGCGAGGATGACGGGAATGGCGTCCACCGCCAATCTTCCCTTACCCACTTCTACAAGTGTGCCCACTATGTTACGGACCATATTGTACAAAAACCCATTGGCTCTAATACTAAAAGTGATTAGTCCACCTTCAGCTCCCACGTCAAAATGGTAAATAGTGCGCACTGAGGTTTTGGCAGAACTACCACTCGTCTGAAAAGAGGCGAAATCGTGGGTCCCCACTAGCACCGCTCCCCCTGCTTTGATTTTGTCCAAATCTAGTGGCTGAGACACGTGATAAGCGTAATTTCGCCAAAAAACACTCTCGAAAGACGTATTGTCCACAACATAGTGATATGTCTTGGCTATGGCATCAAAGCGAGCATGAAACTCCCTATGCACACAATCGGCTGCCTTGATCCGTATATCCTTTGGTAAGGCACTGTTTAGCGCCATCGGGAATCTATCGATGGGTATCGAGGCATTAGTTGGGAAGTTAACTACTTGCCCGATTGCATGGGCACCGGCATCAGTGCGTCCCGAACCTGTAATCCGCACCCGCTCCCCACAGATACGCAAGATCGCTTTTTCCAATGTGCACTGAATGGTAGGCAAAGTCGGATCATCCTGGGTTTGGAAACCATGATAATAGGTGCCATCATATTCCATGATGAGGCGTATATTCCGCTCCCCTCTTGCCATACCCTTTGCCTCCCGTAATACTTAGAAAACCCATGCCAAATAACCAATAAATAGCACGCTACCAACTAGGGCTAGATAGTCCACTGCCCTAAACACTAGCAGATTCAATTTGGTGCGCCCTTCACCACCCCGATAGCATCTAGCCTCCATAGCTACGGCGAGCTCATCGGCTCGACGGAAAGCGCTGACAAATAGTGGCACCAATAATGGGAGCAGACTCTTGGCCCGCTGAATAAGATTGCCCGATTCAAAATCTGCGCCCCGGGCCATCTGCGCCTTCATGATCTTCTCAGCTTCCTCTAGCAAAGTAGGAATAAACCGCAGGGCAATGGTCATCATCATGGCCAACTCATGGGCGGGAATGCCCATCTTCTTGCCGGGGTTAAGCAAGCTCTCTAGCCCATCAGTCAAAGCAATCGGGGAGGTAGTTAGGGTTAATATAGATGTCCCCACAATAAGCAAAATTAAGCGTACAGCCAGCATTCCGCCCCTAACGAGCCCGTCTTTGGTTAGTACAAGGAAACCCCACTGCCAAATGGGTTCGCCCTCTGTCATGAAGGAGTTCAGCACAAATGTCAATATGATAATAGCTAACACTGGCCTGAGGCCCCTAAACAAGAAGCGTGGTGGGATCCCAGATAGCAA
The DNA here is from genome assembly GCA_012798955.1 of Bacillota bacterium. Classification (GTDB taxonomy): domain Bacteria; phylum Bacillota; class Limnochordia; order DTU087; family DTU087; genus JAAZMF01. The sequence goes on from JAAZMF010000145.1 coordinate 27,069, forward strand.
TATAGCTAGACCAATGTAGACGGCCACTGCACCATAACCCCAAAAGCTATCGATGAAAAACAAGCCTATGACCAGGAGAAGCGTAACTAGGATCTTCGTACGGGGATCAAGCTGATGCAGAATGGAATCTCCAGGGATGTATTGCCCTATGGTAATGTTCCTGAAGCTAGGCATTGGTGTCCACCCCCGCCTTCTTGGTTGCTGCCAAAGCCGCCATAATAGCCTCTTCCGCATCCTCTATGGTCAAGGCACTGGCCGGCAAGGGCCAACCCCGATCCAGCAATCTTTGCATAAGCAGCGTCATATCCGGCACCCCGAGACCCATGGCCTCAAGGCACTCTCCATCGGCAAAGATATCTTCAGGTGAATCTTCCATGACTATGCCACCCTGATCCATCACAACTAAGCGTTGGGCCAATCTTGCCACTTCCGCCATATTATGGGACACGAAGACAACGGTCAGGTCCCGATCCTTGTGGAGTCTTTGAATCTGCCTCAATAGATCTTCTCTGCCCCGGGGATCTAGACCTGCGGTGGGCTCGTCTAGGACTATAATCGAGGGCTCCATAGCCAGCACTCCAGCTATGGCAACTCGTCTTTTCTCGCCACCGCTAAGCTCAAAGGGCGAACGTTTGGCGAAACTCCCATCTACATCCACAGCCTCTAAGGCCCGCCGCACACGGTTTTCCAGCTCTTCCCCGGAAATACCCGTATTGCGGGGCCCGAAAGCTACGTCATCCCATACTGTTTCCTCAAACAATTGATGTTCAGGATACTGGAAGACTAAGCCCACCTTCCGCCTAATGTCTCGCAGATTAACGCCCTTCTTGCCAATATCCACTCCATCGACTTTGACACTGCCTTGGGTGGGACGCAAAAGGCCGTTAAAATGCTGTACTAGCGTGGACTTGCCTGAGCCAGTATGGCCAATGATAGCCACGAGTTCACCATCATTGATGATGAGATCAATATTTGCCAAGGCCGTCCGGGCAAAAGGGGTACCAGCATTATATATGTGGGTTAGGTCCCGGATCTCAATTGACATAAAGCCGTCACCATCTCATCTACAGTTAATAAATCCTGGGGCAAGGCCACTTTCCTGGCCCGAAGCCGGGACACTAGCTCGACTACCGGTGGTACATCAAGCCTGAGTTGTCTTAACAGCTCCATCTTTTGAAAGATAGTGGCCGGTGGGCCTTGCTCTACGATCTTGCCATCGTCCATAACCACTACCCGCTCGGCTCCCACCGCTTCATCCATAAAATGGGTAATCAACACTACTGTAATACCCTCGGTCTTATTTAGCCTATGGATAGTATCCAGCACTTCCCGGCGCCCCACCGGATCTAACATGGCGGTGGGTTCATCAAGCACTAGACAACGGGGTCGCATGGCAATCACCCCTGCGATAGCTACCCGTTGTTTTTGACCTCCAGATAAGTTGTGAGGAGCCGCCTGGGCAAAATCAGACATTCCTACAATGGCCAAGGCTTCGTCTACCCGTTCCCGAATCAACCCCCGATCTAGACCAAGGTTTTCGGGACCAAAGGCTACATCTTCTTCTACGGTTGTGGCCACAATCTGATTGTCTGGATTTTGAAAGACCATACCTACCGTCTGGCGAATATCCCATAGATGTTTTTCGTCCTTAGTATTCATACCAGCTACCCAAACATCACCGGCAGTAGGCAGTAGAAGGCCATTCATATGCTTGGCCAACGTGGACTTGCCTGAACCATTGTGCCCCAAAATGGCCACAAATTCACCAATGTCTATGGCTAGATCCACATTCTCTAGTGCGGCTTCTTCCTCTTGGTCCTGTTCCCGTATATAAGAGAAACACACCTTCTCTAGTTCGATAAAGCTCCTTTGCCCCACCAAGCACTCCCTCCCCGCCGGTACTGCCTGATATACACGCCTGCCGAAACACCGCTTCAGATGATGCCCTACCCGGCTGTATTGTCGAACATTCACGCCAATTTGGCGTAGCAGCCACCCATGAACTAGCAACAATCGCGGAAAAAGCGACGCAGAGGATGGCTCCTCTGCGACCTCTATGCGCCCGCTGCTATACAATCTGAAACACTAGTATTAGACCAGTTCCACGATGCTCATAGGGGCACCGTCACCCCGCCTAGGCCCCACCTTCATAATGCGGGTATATCCGCCATTGCGGTCACCATATCGAGGAGCAATATCGGCGAACAGCTTCTGCACAGCCTCAGGCCGCCCAAGGTAGGCCGCAGCTTGACGCCGGGCATGTAGATCTCCCTGCTTGCCCAGGGTAATCATCTGATCCACTAAGGGCTTGACTGCCTTTGCTTTTGTATCCGTTGTCTGTATCTGCTCCTCCAATAGCACAGCCGCTACTAGATTGCGCAGCATAGCCCGCCGGTGGTCGGCAGAACGCCCGAATCTCGCCTGTTTCATGCTCACACCCTCCTTCTCTTGCGGAACATAAACCTATCTATTCCTATTAATCTTCTGATTCACGCAAAGCTAAGCCCAGGGCAGCCAATTTCTCTTTGACTTCTTGGAGAGATTTCTTGCCCAGGTTCCTAACTTTCATCATATCTTCCTCCGTCTTGCGGGTTAATTCCTCCACACTATCGATACCCGCCCGTTTAAGGCAGTTATATGACCGCACGGAAAGATCTAGCTCTTCGATGGCCATCTCCAGCACACGGTCTTTCTCTTCCTCTTCCTTTTCCACCATGATCTCTAATTCATGGCCGCCATCAGTGAGCTCTATGAAGAGTTTAAGATGTTCGGTCACGATCTTTGCTGCCACGGTAATGGCCTCATCTGGGGCAATACTACCGTCTGTCCATACCTCCAAGATTAGGCGGTCATAGTCAGTGATTTGCCCAACCCTGGTGTCTTCCACCGTGTAATTCACCCGACTCACCGGCGTAAATATGGAATCCACTGGGATGACACCAATGGGATCATCGGGATTTTTGTTGCGGTCAGCGGAAACATAACCTCGGCCCTTTGCCAAGACAATATCCATCATTAAGCGGCCGTTGGTATCCAATGTAGCGATATGCAAATCAGGATTGACGATCTCTACATCGGAACCATGGATGATGTCCCCGGCCAACACTTCTCCCTCACCCTCGGCCTCAATCCGGGCTGTGACCGGCCCATCGGAGTGTAGCCTGACCACAAGCTCCTTAAGATTGAGGACTATATCCGTGGTATCTTCCACTACCCCTTCCACGGTGGAGAATTCGTGCAGCACTCCGTCGATCTTGATAGAGGTCACAGCTGCCCCCGGTAAAGATGACAGCAACACTCGCCGCAATGAGTTCCCTAGGGTAATTCCGTATCCTCTTTCCAGCGGCTCCACCACGTATTTACCATAGGATTCGCTGGATTCGACACACTCGATTTTGGGCCTTTCTATCTCGATCATCTGCAAAACCCTCCTTAACGACAGGAAGCAGCCTAACTGGTTTATCGGGAGTAAAACTCAACAATCAAGTGCTCCTGTATGGAAATATCCATCTGTTCGCGAGTGGGTACAGCAAGGATTTTGCCTTCCATCTGCTCGAGGTTTGCCTCTAGCCACTCCGGCACGGCCCGACCCTCAGCAGCTGCTATATTATCCTTAATTAGCTGCATGTTTCGGCTCTTCTCCCGCACAGTTATGACATCGCCCACCCTCACCTCATACGAGGGGATATCAGTCTTCTGACCATTAACGGCAAAATGTCCATGCATAACCAACTGCCTTGCTTGGGCCCGGGAAGCAGCAAATCCCATCCGATAGACAATATTGTCTAGCCTCAGCTCCAGAATCTGTAAGAGATTCTCACCGGTAATACCCGTCTGTCTTGAGGCACGGTCGTAATATCTTTCAAACTGTCTCTCCAAAACACCATAGATACGACGGAGCTTCTGCTTTTCTCGCAAGTGCAAACCGTACTCAGAAACCTTATGACGCCCCTGGCCGTGTTGGCCCGGTGGATAAGAACGTCTATCTACGGCACATTTTTCAGTATAACACCGGTCGCCTTTAAGGAAAAGCTTTTCACCTTCCCGTCGGCACAACCGGCATACAGGTCCAGTATACCTGGCCATAGAATCCCAACACCTCCAATTTCAACTAAAGCAAGACCATGTCTTGTTTAGAATACCTATTTGTTCCAATAAACATGCATCAAACTCGGCGACGCTTCGGTGGCCGACAACCATTATGGGGAATGGGGGTTACGTCTCGAATCATACTTACATCAAGCCCTGCAGCCTGCAAAGAGCGAATAGCTGCTTCCCGCCCGGCCCCTGGTCCCTTAACATAAACCTCTACTTCTCGCATACCGTGCTCCATGGCCACTTTAGCAGCGCTTTCCGCAGCCAAACCGGCGGCAAATGGGGTGCTCTTGCGGGAGCCCTTAAAGCCCATGTTGCCGGCACTAGCCCAAGATACTACATTACCCTGTCTGTCACTAATGGTAACTATGGTATTGTTAAAAGTGGAGCGAATATGGGCAACCCCACTGGGGATATTCTTGCGCTCTCGCCTACGAGCTCTTGTACCTCGCCTTGGTCTAGCCATATATATTGCCTCCTTCCTTATCGCCGTTTGCCGCCAATACCACGCTTCGGTCCTTTTCTCGTGCGGGCATTAGTCCTGGTCCTTTGACCCCGAACGGGCAATCCCCGGCGATGCCGATAACCTCTATACGATCCAATATCCATCAAACGCTTGATATTCTGGGCTACTTCCCGCCTCAAATCGCCTTCTACTGCATATTCTCTATCTATGGTCTCCCGCAGTCGGTTGACCTCTTCTTCGGTAAGATCCCTGACTCTAGTATCGGGGTTCACATCGGTTTTATCAAGAATTTCTAGAGAGGTAGAGCGGCCAATACCGTAGATATAGGTCAAAGCCACTGCTACTCGCTTATCTCTTGGAATGTCAACACCGGCAATACGCGCCATGCACCTTCACCTCCCGCCTTAACCCTGTCTTTGCTTATGCTTAGGATTCTCACAGATCACCATCACACGGCCTTTACGCCTGATGATCTTGCATTTTTCGCACATAGGTTTTACAGCTGGCCTGACCTTCACCGCCAGCACCCCCTCTATCTTTTTCGATACACTATGCGACCCCGGCTCAAGTCATAGGGCGACAATTCCACTGTCACCTTATCACCGGCCAAAATCCGGATGAAGTTCATCCGCATCTTGCCAGAGATATGAGCCAAAACCTTGTGGCCATTCTCCAGTTCCACTCGAAACATAGCGTTGGGCAAGGGCTCTACTACTGTACCCTCAACTTCAATCACGTCTTGTCTCGACACTGTCGGTCAACCTCCCTAACACCATCTTGCAACTCTTCCAGTGCATCCCGGATGTCGGCATTACTCACCGAAACGTTGGCCAACAATTTCACCCGAACGTCCTTAGCCCACACATCGTGGAAACTCAGATGTCTTGGATTCTTCTGTTTCGGGCGCTGCACTGGCCGTGCTTTACCGTCGGCCACCAGCACTCTTCTCCCCACATAACCTATCACTAGAAACTGCTGGCCCGCGTCCCTTCCGGCTCTGGATGTGACGAGCTGACCCACCTGGCCATCCACAAGTTTTCCTCCCCATCCACGTCTGCATCTAATTCCCCGGGTCTATTTCCCTTCAGCGAAAGGTATAAACCTAGCTATGCCTCCGTCAAGATGAGAGGGCCATCCTCAGTTACTGCCACTGTATCCTCAAAATGGGCAGATAAGCTTTTATCTGCAGTAATCACAGTCCAGTTATCCGAGAGGACCACAACCTCCCATCCTCCTGTATTGACCATAGGTTCTATGGCCAAGACCATGCCGGGCTTTAGGCGTGGCCCTCGTCCCGGCCTTCCGAAGTTGGGGATCTGTGGTGGCTCGTGCATGCTACGACCAATACCGTGTCCCACGAAATCTCTGACAACTGACAGACCTTGGGCCTCGACAAAGCTTTGTACAGCATGACCTATATCTGATAGTCTGTTGCCTACAATAGCCGCAGCAACGCCTTGTTCCAAAGCCTTCTGGGTCACCCAAAGCAGCCGCTCTGCCTCGCTAGAGATTTCACCCACCGGATAGGTTCGGGCCATATCGCCGTGGAACCCTTCTAGTATGGCACCGATATCAAGTCCTATGATATCACCTTCCCGAAGGACCTGGGGTCCTGGGATACCGTGCACAACAACCTCATTAACCGACGAACAGATACTGGCGGGAAAGCCATGATACCCTTTGAAACTGGGCACGCCGCCATTGTCTCTGATATATTCCTCTGCCAGGGCATCCAGGGACGCAGTTGTAACTCCTGGCTTGATAGCTGCAGCCACAACTGCATGGGTTTCGGCCACCAAGCGACCGGCACCTGCCATGAGCTGCAACTCATCTTTGGACTTTAAAACTATCATTTTGCCCCTCCATCTACCTAGATCCAATACCGGGGCGAAGCACTCCGTCCCTACTTAATGAAGCCCTCATAGTGTCGCATGAGCAGCTGAGCTTCGATCTGCTTCATGGTATCTAATGCCACACCAACGATAATCAAAAGACCGGTACCACCAAAGTAAAGTATGCTACTGGGCATCCTCGTTACTGTAGCCATAATATAGGGTAGAACCGCTATCACAGCTAAAAACACAGCACCAGCCAAGGTAATCCTCGTTAAGACACGATCTAGATGTTGAGCAGTGGGTCTACCGGGCCTAAGACCCGGGATAAAACCACCATGTTTCTTCATGTTCTCCGCTACTTCCATGGGATTAAACGTAACTGCTGTATAGAAGTACGTAAAGAACATTACCAAAAGCACATAGAGCACATTATACCCCACGGAGCCATATCCCAAAAACCGGTTAATGCCTGCTATTCCTGGAATAAACTGTGCCAATGTCAAAGGAAAACTCAGCACGGAAGATGCAAAGATAACCGGAATAACCCCCGCTTGGTTAACCTGCATCGGTATATGGGTTGTTTGCCCACCATACATGCGGCGTCCCACAACTCGCTTGGCATACTGTACTGGAATCCTTCGCTGTCCCTGCTGCACCATGATGACACCAGCTATCACCACTACGGTAAGCACGACAAAAGCCAGCAAGCTCAGTATGCTAATGCCTCCGGCCCCGACTGCCCGTACCGCGCTCCAAGCTTGACCTGGAAGCCTCGCCACGATACCGGTGAAAATCAACAACGAGATACCGTTACCGATGCCATTTTCCGTGATCTTCTCGCCTAACCACATCAAAAAGGCACTACCCGCCGTCAAAGTGGTCACAATCAAAATCGTGTTAAAGGCCCCGGGATTACTTACGACGCCATATCCTTTGGCTGTTGCCGTAATGGCAAAGCCTTGTATTACTGCCAAAACCACAGTTCCATACCTAGTGTATTGCTGAAGCCGTTTCCGCCCATCAACACCCTCTTTAGACATCTCTTCCCACGAAGGGATGACGATGGTCAATAGCTGAACGATGATGGAAGCAGTAATGTAGGGGTTTACCCCCATGGCAAACACTGAAAAGCGTGTTAGGGCTCCACCGGCAAACAAATCTAAGAATCCGAAGATATTACCGCCAGTGGTACCCAGTTGTTGGGCTAATAGTTCCGCATCGACCCCTGGAACCGGTACGTAGGATCCTAACCGGAATACAACCAACAAGGCCGCCGTATACAAGATTCTGCGGCGCAAGTCAGGGATCCGCAGAGCATTGCGCATGGCCTGCAGCAACTAGATCACCTCTACTTTGCCGCCGGCGGCTTCGATCTTGGCGGCGGCTGATTTTGTGAATCCATGGGCCTTGACTGTCAACGCCTTTTCGATATCGCCATTACCTAGAACCTTAACTCCATCAGGGGCAAGCTTACGCACTAGCCCTTTTTCTATCATCATTTCAGGAGTAACAATGCTACCCCCTTCAAAACAATTCAGATCCTGGAGCTTTACCTCACTGTAAACCTTTGCGAAGATATTGGTAAACCCACGCTTGGGTAACCTACGCTGCAAAGGGGTCTGGCCGCCTTCGAAGTGAGGCCCCTTACCGCCACCAGAGCGAGACTTTTGGCCCTTTTGGCCCCGACCGGAAGTCTTGCCTAGGCCTGAGCCAATGCCACGTCCCGCCCGCTTTCTGGCTTTGCGGGATCCTGGTGCAGGACTTAACTCATGTAGTTTCATGTTTTAGCACCTCCCCCACATTACTCAACTTCTGTGACTTCCACAAGATGCTTTACCTTGAAAATCATCCCGCGGATTACAGGGTTATCATCATGGATTACTTCACTATTTAGCTTCCTCAACCCCAAAGCCTTAATGGTGGCTTTATGATCCTTGGGACTGCCAATAGCACTGCGTTTCCACGTAATCTTCAACTTTTTAGCACCCATGTCCTGCCCCCCTCTAACCAACCTGTTAGGCCAGGATTTCCTCCGGGGACTTACCCCGCAAACGGGCTACTTCCTCTACTGTCTTCATAGATTCTAGCCCCTTCATAGTTGCCGCCACCACATTGATGGGATTTGAGGATCCTAGCGACTTAGTCAAAATATCTCGATAACCAGCTGCTTCTAGGACCGCACGCACCGGCCCCCCGGCAATAACTCCAGTACCTTCTGCAGCCGGCTTCAAAAAGACCCTGGCCCCACTAAACCTAGTTGTGATTTCATGGGGGATGGTTGTGCCTACCATAGGGACGAAGATCATATTCTTCTTGGCTTCATCCACACCTTTGCGGATGGCCCCAGCCACATCTTTGGCTTTGCCTAGACCAGAACCCACATGGCCATTGCCGTCACCTACAACGACTAAGGCACTAAAACTACGGGTGCGACCGCCCTTAACCGTCTTAGAAACAGGGTTTATACTTACAACACGCTCTTCTAACTCACCTAGAGTGTCTGGGTTAATAATTCGGCCTCTCTCTGTTGCCACGTTCTTGGCCTCCTTCCCTTTAGAAATCAAGACCTGCCTCCCGAGCCCCTTCTGCCAAGGCTGCTACTCGCCCGGCATACTGGTTTCCGCCTCGGTCAAATACAACCTGCTTAATACCACTTTCCAAAGCCCGTTGTGCCACCAATTCCCCCACTGCCTTGGCAGCGTCCACATCTCCTGTGCTCTCGACTCGGCCACGGAGTTCAGGATCTAATGTGGAAGCCGCTACTAAAGTCTGGCCTACAGTATCATCGATGACTTGAGCATAGATGTGCTTCAAGCTCCGGTAGACATTGAGGCGGGGCCGCTCTGGTGTGCCCATAACCCGGTTTCGCAGCCGCACGTGGCGTTTGCGTCGGGCGACTTTGCGTTCAAATCTTGGCATTTACCTTCACCTCTTCTTAGACTCTACCTGCCTTACCCGCCTTGCGTCTGATCTGCTCTCCGGCATACCGGATACCCTTGCCAAGATATGGCTCCGGTGGCCGAATAGCCCTGATCTTTGCGGCGGTTTCGCCTACCAGCTGCTTATCTATACCACTCACTGAAATCCGGGTAGGCGCCGGTACCTCGAACTCAATCCCCGGCTCAGGCTCGATCTCAACAAGATGGGAAAAGCCCATATTCAATACAAGGGTATTTCCCTGTTTGGTAGCTCGGTATCCTACTCCCGTGATCTCTAGATTTCTTTGATAGCCCTTGGTGACCCCGTCTATCATGTTGGCCAAAAGGCTACGGGTCAAGCCGTGCAGCGATTTGTGATTCTTGTTATCACTCGGTCGCTGCACTGTGAGGGCATTGTCCTCTAGGGCAATAATCATATCCGGATGAAACTGCTGCGTTAAAGCACCTTTAGGTCCCCGGACTGTCACTGTCTGGCCGTTGATATCCACTTGCACCCCATCTGGAATCTCCACCGGCATTCTACCGATCCTGGACACGATTGCCCCTCCTCTCTCCTAATTGGAAACAATAGTCGTATCGGGTCTCTATGGAAGCCTTTGCTAGTAGCTTACCACACATAACAAAGGACCTCGCCGCCTACACGGGCCTGCCGTGCTGCCTTATCTGTCATTACTCCCTGGGAGGTAGACAGCACTGCTATACCCAAACCCCCTAACACCCGGGGTATCTCGTCTTTCTTCGCATATACCCTTAATCCCGGCTTACTGATCCGCTTAATACCACTAATGATCAGCTGTTTATTGGCTCCATACTTAAGATAAACGCGTAAGAATCCATGTTTGCCATCATCGACTACTTTGTAGTCCCGAATATAACCTTCTTCTTTTAAGATCCGCGCCACGTCTACCTTTAGTTTAGAGACGGGGATATCCACACTGTCGTGCTTGGCGCTATTGGCATTGCGAACGCGCGTCAGCATATCAGCAATTGGGTCTGTCATTACCATTGGGCAACCCCCTTCCTCATGGCTCTTTCTTACCAGCTAGCCTTTGTAATGCCAGGCATCTCACCTCTGGAGGCCAATTCCCGGAAGCAGATCCGGCATACCTGGAACTTACGCATGTAGCCTCGAGGGCGTCCACAGATGCGGCAGCGATTAACCCGGCGTGTTGAGAACTTGGGAGCTCTCTGAGCCCGGATAACCATTGATTTTCTCGCCACAGTATCACTCCTTTGCGATGGCCTGGTTTTCGCCTTCCCCTAGCTTCCGCACTACGCCACCTTTTCTGACGCTACTGTCGGAAGGGCATCCCCAGGGCTCTTAACATTTCTAATGCTTCTTCATCAGTCTCAGCAGTTGTCTCGATTACTATATTCATACCTTGTACCCGTTCCACATCATCATACCGAATCTCTGGGAAGATGAGTTGTTCACGAATACCGAGAGTATAATTACCTCGCCCATCAAAGGAACGGGGAGATACGCCGCGAAAGTCTCGGATGCGAGGTAAAGCCGCATTAATCAGCTTATCCAAAAACTCGTACATCCGCTCACCCCTAAGGGTCACCATGCAGCCTACAGGCATGCCTTCCCGCACCTTAAAAGCTGCTACTGACTTCTTGGCCTTGGTAATCACAGGCTTCTGCCCGGTGATAATGGTCAAGTCCTTGACGGCGGCATCCATGGCTTTAGCATCCTGAACGGCCGCGCCGACTCCCATATTGACAGTGATCTTGTTTACCTTGGGCACCATCATCACGTTGTTATAGTTGAACCTGTCCATCAAGGCAGGAACAGCTTCGTTTTGATACTTATCTTTCAGCCGTGACATCTTGCTGCCCTCCTTCCACACCGTTAATCAATGGGTCTATCACATCTTTTACATATCCTTACAACCCCGTTGGGATCCCGCTGCCTCTGTACTCGGCTGGGTTTATCACAATGAGGGCACACTAGCATAACCTTAGAGGCATCCATGGGAGCGGGGCTCTCGATAATGCCACCTTGGGTATTCGTAGGGGTGGGTCGGGTGTGCTTTTTCATCATGTTAATACCATCGATGATGACACGATTCTTCTTTGGCAATACCCGCAGGATCTTGCCAGACTTACCCCGCTCTTCCCCTGTTAGGACGTAAACCCGGTCACCTTTTTTAACGTGCACCTTGGCCACTGGCTCCAACCTCCTTCCCATGGAAACTACAATACTTCCGGTGCGAGGGACACAATTCTCATAAAGTTCGCCTCACGCAGCTCCCGGGCAACGGGCCCAAAAATGCGAGTGCCACGGGGATTATTTTGGTTATCTATAATTACCGCCGCGTTTTCGTCAAAGCGAATGTAAGTGCCATCGTTACGCCCAGTGGGCTGTTTGGTCCGAACGATAACGGCATTTACAATATCGCCCTTCTTTACCACGCCGCCGGGCGTTGCTTCTTTGACGGTAGCCACTATTACGTCGCCTATCCGAGCATATCGCCGTCCAGTTCCCCCGGGAACTCGAATGCAAAGAATCTCTCTAGCTCCTGAGTTGTCGGCTACTTTTACTACCGATTCTTGTTGAATCACGACCCGTACCTCCTTCCACAACCTAACCATACTGTTCTCCCCATCTAACTGGGAGGATGGCTACTATCTAGCCTTTTCTACAATCTCGACCAAACGCCACCGCTTATCTTTGGAAAGTGGCCTAGTTTCCATGATGCGCACCCTATCACCTATACCGGCACTATTGTTTTCATCATGGGCTTTGAACTTGGTGCTGCGATTGATATATTTTCCATAGAGGGAATGCTTAACACGCCGCTCTACCTGTACCACTACGGTTTTATCCATCTTGTCGGAGACAACTGTCCCCACACGGCTCTTGCGCATGTTGCGCTCAACCATGTCTACACCCCCTTCAATCTAGGGATATTAGCGGGCTATTCCTAGCTCCCGTTCTCTCAAAATAGTTTTTACCCGAGCGATGTCTCGGCGCACATCCCGCACCCTCATGGGGTTATCAAGCTGCGCAGTAACCATCTGGAACCGCAAGTTGAACAGCTCTTCTTTGAGATCGTCGAGCTTTCGCCCTAGTTCTTCTGATGTCATTGCTCTGATTTCCTCAGCCTTCATGCGCCTCACCACCTGCCTGATCACGCGTGATGAACTTCGTCTTAACGGGCAGCTTATGGGCTGCTAGCCGCATGGCTTCTTTAGCTAAATCCTCCGGGACACCGGCTATTTCGAACATTACCCTTCCAGGTTTAACTACTGCTACCCAATGATCCGGTGCGCCCTTACCTTTACCCATCCGGGTTTCAGCAGGACGGGATGTTACTGGTTTATCTGGAAAAATCTTTACCCACACTTTCCCACCTCGGCGGATATAGCGGGTCATGGCAATACGTGCCGCCTCAATCTGAGCGCTGGTAATCCAGCCTGGCTCCATAGCCTGTAACCCGTAATCTCCAAAAGTGACTGTGGACCCTCTTTGTGCGAAACCCTTCATACGGCCCCGCTGTTGCTTACGATACTTAACTCTCTTGGGGATCAGCATCCCTATTCCCCTCCCTTTGCCCTCTTCTCCTTCTCAGGGAGGATTTCTCCCTTATAGATCCAGACCTTAACACCGATGAGGCCATAGGTTGTGGCAGCTTCTGCAAAACCGTAATCGATATCAGCCCGCAAAGTGTGAAGGGGGATACTGCCCTCGGGAGTCCACTCCGTTCGAGCAATTTCGGCTCCACCTAGACGCCCAGATACCGAAATCTTGATACCTTTCGCTCCAAAGCGCATGGATCGCTGCTGGGCCTGCCTCATGGCCCTTCTAAATGACACCCGTCGCTCCAGTTGGAAAGCGATATTCTCCGCTACTAGCTGGGCATCGATCTCTGGAACCTTGATCTCTACGATATTGATCTGGCATTGTCGGCCAGTTTGAGCCTCAATGTCTTTGCGTAAGCTATCTACTTCTGCACCGCCCCGGCCTATAACCATACCAGGTCGGGCTGTATGCACTGTAATCTTAAGGCGATTTGCCGCCCGTTCAATCTCCACTCGGGATATACCTGCAGTATAGAACCGTTCCTTAATCGTCTTCCGCAGGGCCAGATCCTCGTGGAGTAAATCCGCGTAGTTCCGATTGCCAGCATACCATCTACTCTCCCAGTCCCGGATGATGCCCACCCGTAAACTGATAGGGTTTATCTTTTGCCCCACGCATCTATTCCTCCTTTTCTGCCAAAACCACGGTGATATGGCTAGTTCGTTTGCGAATCCTATATGCCATACCCCGGGCCCGCGGCCTAATTCTCTTCATGGTCGGCCCTTCGTCCACATAGGCCCGACTTACATACAGCCTGCGTCCGTCCATGTCGTAATTATTTTCAGCATTGGCCATAGCCGAAAGTAACGTCTTCTCTATTACACCGGAAGCGGCCTTCGGGGTGTGGCGCAGAACTGCTATAGCTTCCCCCACGTCTTTGCCCCGGATCAGATCAATCACTTGCCGGGCCTTACGGGGTGACATCCGTACATGGCGTGCTACTGCCTTGGCTTCCATTTTTTTACCCCCCTACCCGCTACCGCGCTCTTGATATTCTCTCGCTCCCAGCATGATTTCTAAACATACGGGTGGGAGCAAATTCACCTAATTTGTGACCTACCATATCCTCTGTGATATAAACCGGGACATGCCTGCGACCGTCATGCACCGCGATGGTGTGACCCACCAACTCAGGGAAAATAGTCGATCGCCGCGACCAAGTCCGAATCACCCGCTTTTCGCCTTTTTCGTTCATAGCTTCAATCTTTTTTAGCAGGTGGTCATCGATAAAGGGTCCCTTCTTCAGAGATCTACCCATCTATTCAATCCTCCCTTCCCCGGAGGTATCTAGGCCCATCCCTTGCCGGTAGCACTTAATCCGCCAGGGGATAGCCATTCACCTCTACCGCTTGCGCTTCCGCACAATATATCTATCAGAAAGCTTCTTCTTGCGGGTTTTCGCACCAACTGTCGGTTTACCCCAAGGTGTAAGCGGTGTAGGCATACCAATGGGGGCCCTGCCTTCGCCACCACCATGGGGATGATCCGCAGCGTTCATTGCGAGTCCCCTAGTCTGTGGCCGAACTCCCAGCCAACGATTGCGTCCAGCTTTACCTATGGTAACATTCTCGTGATTTACGTTGCCTACCTGACCAATGGTGGCCCGGCACTCAAGTAGCACCATTCTAAACTCACCCGACGGTAAACGTAAGGTAGCGTATTTCCCTTCCTTGGCCATGAGCTGCGCTGCAGAACCAGCTGCCCGCACCATCTGACCACCCTTGCCTGGATACAGCTCGACATTATGCACCATGGTACCAGTGGGAATGTCTCTAAGCATAAGGGCGTTACCCGGCTTAATATCGGCCTCGGGGCCCGATGTTACGGTATCACCAGGTTGTAGTCCAACCGGAGCTAGAATATACCGCTTCTCGCCATCGGCATAGTGCAGTAGTGCTATCCGTGCAGACCGATTAGGATCGTACTCAATACCTGCAACCTTTGCTGGGATCCCATCTTTGTCTCGGCGAAAATCGATAATGCGGTACTTCCGTTTATGCCCACCGCCCCGATGGCGCGCAGTCTTACGACCTTGGCTATTGCGTCCACCAGTTCCAGACAGGGGAGCTAGTAGCGACTTCTCCGGCTCAGTTTTGGTAATCTCATCAAAGGTGAATCCTGTCATACTCCGACGACCCGGTGAAGTCGGTTTGAACTTCTTAATCGCCACTTGTTTTCCCCTCCTTACTTACATAGTCCCCTAGCTAGTAGGGGTGTAATACCCTTCACAGTTCCTATATTCCATCGAAGAGCTCAATGCTTTGGCCATCTTTAACCGTAACGATGGCCTTTTTCCAGTCAGGGCGCTTGCCCTCGTATCGACCCATGCGCCTTACTTTACCTCGCACACGCATGGTATTTACCTTTTCGACCTCGACATTGAAAGCCCGTTCCACGGCTTCCCGAATCTGGGGTTTGGTCGCTCGCAAATCTACCACAAAAGTATACTTGTTATCTTCCATTAAAGCCATGGTTCTCTCACTTACTATCGGTCGACGGATGATGCTGCGCAGATCTCCCACTATGACAGCACCTCCTCGATAGCTTCTATGGCTTTCCTGGTCACGATCAGGTTGTCACAATTCAACACGTTGTAGACGTTAAGATCCTGTGCCCGGGATGTGTTTACCCCACTAATGTTGCGGGCAGACAAATATACATTCCGTCCTGCATCACAGGTTACTATCAAAGATTTCCCTTCCGCCTCTAGACTCCGCAAAACACCAACCATGCTCCGTGTTTTGGGTTCCTCAAAGTGCAGATCATCAAGGACGATCAAGCTACCGGCGGCAACTTTAGATGACAAAGCCGATCTCAAAGCCTGTCGGCGGGCTTTTTTTGGCATAGAGAATCTATATTCTCGCGGCGTTGGTCCAAAAGTGACGCCTCCGCCTACCCAAATAGGCGACCGGATGCTACCGTGTCTAGCTCGCCCAGTACCCTTCTGCCGCCAGGGCTTGCGACCACCGCCTCGGACCGCGGCCCTAGTCTTTGTGGCTGCGTTACCCTGTCGCTGGTTAGCTAAATACATTACCACCGCCTGATGCATAAGACCTTCATTCACTGCCGCGGCGAAAATATCTTCGTTAAGCTCCAGCTCGCCGACGGTTTTGCCCTGCATATCATAGACAGCGACTTTCGGCATCGGATCTGCCCCCTTTCCTCAAATTCCATATGGTTCCACACAAATAAGTCCCTTTTTAACCTTTTACAGTGGCCTGGACTCTAACTAGACTACCCCTGGTACCGGGCACACCGCCCTTGACCAATAGTAGGTTACGTTCAGCATCCACTCGGACAATCTCCAATCCTTGAATGGTTCGACGAACACTACCCATTCTCCCAGGAAGCTTACGCCCTTTGAATACCCGGGACTGCCCCGCCGAACCCAAAGAGCCAACACCTCGGTGGTACTTAGACCCATGTTTCATAGGGCCCCTATGATAACCCCAGCGTTTAATCACACCGGCAGTGCCCTTGCCCTTAGTAGTCCCGGTGACATCAACCACATCCCCCGCCTCAAAAATATCCACGGCGATGGTGTCACCAGCTTCAAGATCCTGGAATTCCTCCACGTCTTCGGTGCGAAATTCCCGCAGGTATCTAACATTCCCTGCTCCAGCCTTAGCCAAATGGCCCCTCTGGCCTTTAGTAAGCAGTTTTTGCCGAACCTCACCAAATCCAACCTGTACCGCTTGGTAGCCGTCGACCTCCTGGCTCTTAACCTGAACCACAACGTTTGGAGTGGCCTCAATCACGGTAACTGGCACCAACTGCCCATTTTCAGTAAAAACTTGGGTCATGCCTATTTTGCGTCCCAAAATCCCTTTTGGCATCTCTTACACCCCCTTGCACAGCCTAAACCGCTACGATGACTATTCTAGAGCTTGATTTCGATATCAACTGCCGCCGGTAGATCCAGCCGCATTAAGGCATCCACCGTCTTAGGTGTCGGCTCCAGAATATCAATAAGTCGCTTATGAGTGCGCATCTCAAATTGCTCTCGGGCGTCTTTGTGGATATGCACAGACCGCAATACCGTGTAGATATTACGCTCAGTCGGCAACGGAATCGGACCCGAGACCACAGCCCCCGTTCGCAAGGCTGTATCTACTATTTTCTCTGCCGCGGCATCCAAGAGTTTGTGGTCATATGCCTTAAGGCGGATGCGTATTCTCTGTTTCGCCATGGATTTCCCTCCTTTTGCGTCCGATGCTCAGACATGCTCCACGAAAATTCCCCGGCACCTGCTACCCATTTAACCTAGCCTGGAGGCAGAGGAGATAGGGCCGGCAACCTCTCGCTTCATCGCTAACTTGCCTTGTCTTGGCACAGACAGAGGGGGATTCCTTATCCCTGAATCCCCCTATCCAGAGCAACGTGTTTGGTCGATGATGCTCACGGATTTCTCTGGGCCATAGGCATTCTCTATAGCTATAATCACAGTTTCTTAAGCTAAGATCTTAGTTACTACGCCTGCACCTACTGTACGGCCACCCTCACGGATAGCAAAGCGAAGGCCTTCTTCCATAGCGATGGGAGTAATTAGCTCACCGTTCACCCGGATGTTATCGCCAGGCATGATCATCTCTACACCCTCAGGTAAGTGCACAACACCGGTAACGTCAGTTGTTCTAAAATAGAACTGGGGACGATAACCAGTAAAGAATGGCGTATGTCGGCCGCCCTCTTCCTTGGACAAGATATAGACTTCACCCTCGAACTTAGTATGGGGGGTGATGCTTCCGGGCTTGGCCAGAACCTGACCACGCTCAATTTCCTCACGGTCAACGCCCCGGAGCAGTACACCAACGTTGTCCCCCGCCTGGGCCTGATCAAGCAGCTTCCGGAACATCTCTACTCCAGTAGCTACCGTCTTGCGGCTATCGCGCAGGCCAACGATCTCAACCTCGTCACCGACTTTAACAACGCCACGCTCAACCCTACCAGTGGCTACGGTACCGCGACCAGTAATGGTAAATACGTCTTCAACTGGCATGAGGAAAGGTCTGTCGATGTCTCGAGCTGGGGTGGGAATATACTCATCCACAGCATCCATGAGAGCCTTTAGCCTATCACACCACTCACATTCGTTACAGCCACCGCACTCAAGCACCTTTAGTCCTGAGCCGGATAATACAGGAATCTCATCGCCGGGGAACTCGTACTCGTTGAGAAGATCCCTAACTTCCATCTCAACAAGCTCCATAAGCTCCTCATCATCCACCATGTCGGCCTTATTTAGCCAAACAACAATTGCCGGTACCCCTACCTGACGGGCAAGTAGAATGTGCTCCCGGGTCTGGGGCATAGGGCCGTCAGCGGCAGACACTACTAGGATAGCGCCGTCCATCTGGGCAGCACCGGTAATCATGTTTTTTACATAGTCGGCGTGACCAGGGCAGTCCACGTGGGCATAGTGACGATTCTCTGTCTCATACTCAACGTGGGAGGTATTAATGGTAATACCACGCTCCCTCTCTTCGGGGGCCTTATCGATCTCATCAAACTTCCGGGCAGTCGCCATTCCAGTCTGGGAAAGCAGCAAAGTAATAGCGGCAGTGGTAGTAGTCTTGCCGTGGTCAACGTGACCGATGGTTCCAATGTTTACGTGAGGCTTAGTCCTTTCAAACTTCTGTTTAGCCAATGCTCATATCCTCCTTCACAAGCAGCTTAAGATAACCAGCATATATCGTGATTTTTATCAGCTACAACTCAGGGTTACCCTTAACCCCTCGTTATCTAGCTTCCTAGCAAATTATAGCAGAAACTCAGCTTGTAGTCACTAACTCTTCTGCTATACTGGCCGGCACACCATCATAGTGAGCAAAGCTCATCACATAGGTAGCCCGCCCTTGGGTCATGGAACGCAAATCAGTTGCATACCCAAACATCTCCCGCAAAGGCACAAACGCACGGATTACCTGAGCTGTTCCCCGGGATTCCATACCCTCAACTCTGCCTCGGCGAGCATTAAGATTACCCAACACATCACCCAAAAACTCCTCAGGGGTAACGACTTCTACCTTCATGATGGGCTCCAACAAAACTGGATCAGCTTTTTTCATACCTTCTCTAAAGCCAAGGGATCCAGCTATCTTAAAGGCAATCTCCGATGAGTCCACCTCATGATAGGAGCCATCAACTGCGGTAACCTTAACATCTACCACCGGGTATCCAGCTAAGATGCCACTTGCGGTGGCCTCTCTTACGCCAGCCTCTACAGCGGGGAGAAATTCCTTAGGGACTACTCCGCCCACAATCTTGCTTTCAAATTCGATCCCAGAACCCCGCTCCAAGGGCTCTATCTCCAAAACGATATGACCATACTGACCCCGGCCGCCACTTTGGCGAACGAAGCGCCCTTCGGAACGCACCGGTTTGGTAATACTTTCCCTGTAGGCAACCTGAGGCTTACCAACATTAGCCTGCACATTGAACTCCCGAAGCATACGGTCAACGATGACCTCCAAATGCAGTTCACCCATACCAGAGATAATGGTTTGACCGGTCTCTTCATCGGTATGCACTTGGAAAGTAGGATCTTCTTCTGATAGCCTCTGCAAACCAATGGACAACTTGTCCTGATCCGCCTTGGTCTTAGGTTCAATGGCACGGTCTATCACAGGTGCAGGAAAAACCAAAGATTCCAGCACAATGGGCTCGTCTTCATCACAGAGCGTGTCACCGGTTACAGTACTTCTTAGACCCACAGCCGCAGCGATCTCACCACTATAGACGGCATCTTTTTCTTCCCGGTGATTGGCATGCATCTGCAGAATCCGTCCGATACGCTCTTTCTTACCCTTGCTGGAGTTATATACATAGGAACCAGCTTTAAGAGTACCGGAATACACCCTAAAGAAAGCCAATTTACCAACATAAGGGTCGGTCATGATCTTAAAAGCTAAAGCACTAAAGGGAGCATCATCGCTTAGTGATCTGGAAATCGGTTCAGCAGTCGTAAGATCTGTGCCCTCCACTGGTGGCAAATCACTGGGAGCTGGCAAATACCGCACTACGGCATCAAGCAAAGGCTGTACTCCCTTGTTCTTAAAGGAGGAACCACATAGCACAGGGACAATCTTCGTTCCCACTGTCCCCCTGCGTAGCACAGCATTGATCTCATCAACCGATAGCTGTTCGCCCTCTAGATATTTCACCATAAAGTCTTCGTCGACTTCAGCTAAAGCCTCCATCAACGCTTCCCGGGCGGCGGTCACCTCATCCATCATCTCAGGTGGAATGTCGGTTTCTTCCCGATGGGTTCCCAGATCATCAGCATAGTGGATAGCCTTTAACTCGACTAGATCCACAATACCTGAAAAGTTGTCTTCCGCGCCGATGGGCAACTGGATGGGCACAGCGTTGGCGCCGAGGCGCTCCCGCATCATCTCCACTACGAGGGCAAAATTAGCTCCGGTACGATCCATCTTGTTGACATAGGCGATTCGGGGTACCCGATATCCATCGGCCTGTCTCCAAACGGTCTCCGACTGCGGCTCCACACCGCCCACGGAACAAAATACAGATATAGCACCATCTAAAACCCGTAGGGACCGTTCTACCTCAACAGTGAAGTCCACGTGCCCTGGCGTATCAATAATGTTGATACGATGACCCTGCCAATGACACGTAGTAGCCGCTGAGGTAATAGTAATACCCCGTTCCCGCTCCTGGACCATCCAGTCCATAGTAGCGGCACCATCATGGACCTCTCCGATTTTATGGACACGACCTGTATAGAAAAGAATGCGTTCAGTAGTTGTGGTCTTGCCCGCATCGATGTGAGCCATTATTCCAATGTTTCTTGTCTTGTCTATGGGATAATCCCGAGCCACTCTATAAGCCTCCCAACCAGTTCATGGCAACAATCTAGAATCTCCCACCGGTAAACCCACTGTTACCAGCGATAATGGGCAAAAGCCTTGTTGGCTTCGGCCATCCGGTGTGTATCTTCCTTTTTCCTAACAGAACCACCTGTATTATTGGCGGCATCCATGAGTTCCGCGGCTAGGCGGGATGCCATGGTCTTTTCTCCTCGAGCTCTGGAAAACTGCACAAGCCACCGCAAAGCTAGTGATCGGCGCCTATCAGGCCTTACTTCCACTGGCACTTGATAAGTTGCTCCCCCCACTCGCCGGGGCTTTACCTCTAACACTGGCATGATGTTTTTCAGGGCCTCTTCCACAACTTCCATGGGATCCTTGCCGGATTTAGCCCCAATCTCTTCCAACGCACCATATACGATGCGCTCTGCTGTGTTTTTCTTGCCATCTAGCATAATAGTGTTAATCAGGCGAGCTACCGTTTCACTTTCATACTGTGGATCTGCTAGAATATCCCGCTTAGGTACATAACCTCTTCTTGGCATTAATTCCCCCCCTTTGCAGAAGGTAATGGCATTAAGGGGTCAATTCCCCTATCACCATCCCCCATACTATCCTATAAGGTTACTCGAATATACTGCCACAATCCTTACTTAGGGCGCTTGGCGCCGTATTTGGATCGGGCCTGTCTGCGATCACTTACACCAGCCGCATCTAATGTTCCCCGGACGATATGATATCTAACGCCCGGCAGGTCCTTAATCCTGCCACCCCGAATCAGCACCACTGAGTGTTCCTGCAGGTTGTGACCTTCACCAGGTATATATGACGTGACTTCGATGCCATTTGTCAATCGCACACGAGCCACTTTTCTCAGAGCGGAATTCGGTTTTTTGGGTGTATTGGTGTAAACCCTAGTACACACACCCCGCTTCTGCGGTGAACCAGGAACCCGGACTCTCTCGTTTTTCAGCGAGTTGTGCAAATAGCGCAAAGCTGGCGCCCCTGTCTTCTTCTTAACCTGTTGTCGGCCCTGACGGACTAACTGATTGATTGTTGGCACTTTGCTCCCCCCTTCTTCATTTATTTGAGAATAGCAGCAGCGGCCGCCCCTACATCAATACCGCAATATCTGCCTAGCTGCTTCATAGAATCCACGTAGACAGTCTCCAGGTCTCTCTCCACACATAGCTGTCGTAAAGGCTCTATTACTTTTGGTTCGGCGTCTCGGGCTAAGTAGCACACTAGGGCCTCGCCATCTTTCAAAGCCCTCAATGTGCGTTTGGTGCCAACCAACCTACGCCTTGTCGTTTTTAGCCTATCTGGCACCAAAACATACCCCCCACCCTGAAACGTTGTGGCTCAAGACCTTGTTACACACACCAACACATTTTAGCACCGTCAGAAGTGCCTGTCAAGTAGTTGGGGCCGGCAAAAAGCCGGCCACTTTTCACTTAACATGCTTAGCCCGTGATTGCTTCTACTGTTTCTGCCTCTGTGGAGCCATTAACGGGCTCAGCCCCATCTGCAGGAGCTACTTGGACCGAGCGATAAAGGGACATGCCTGTACCGGCCGGTACTAGTTTACCAATAATCACATTTTCCTTAAGACCCAGCAAGGGATCGTATTTACCCTTAATAGCCGCATCTGTCAAGACCCTAGTAGTTTCCTGGAAGGAAGCTGCCGATAGAAAACTCTCGGTAGCTAAGGCCGCCTTGGTAATACCTAAAAGAGCAGGTTTAGCTGTTGCAGGCTCTCCACCAGTCTCTATGACCCGGGCATTTTCCTCTTCAAACTCAAAGGCATCAACCAAACCACCAGGTAACAGGTCGGTATCGCCAGATCTTTCGACTTTCACTTTCCTGAGCATCTGCCGAATAATCACTTCGATATGCTTGTCATTGATGTCAACGCCCTGGGAGCGATAGACATCCTGAACTTCCCGGACTAGATAGGATTGAACTGCCCGCACCCCCTTGACTTTGAGGATGTCATGTGGGTTGACTGAGCCCTCAGTTAGCTGGTCTCCCGCTTCAACGTAGCCACCATCTTTGACTTTTAAGCGGGAACCATATGGTACTGTATAGCTTTCTTCATCGCCTTCTTCAGTGACCACAACAACTTTACGAACACCCTTATTCTCGGTAATAGAGGTCTGACCAGACACCTCAGTGATGATAGCTTGGCCTTTAGGCTTTCGAGCTTCAAAAAGCTCCTCTACCCTTGGCAGACCGGCAGTAATATCATCACCGGCAACTCCACCGGTGTGGAAGGTTCTCATGGTTAGCTGGGTTCCCGGCTCCCCGATGGATTGGGCGGCAATGGTACCTACAGCTTCCCCAACTTCAACGAGCTTGCCTGTGGCAAGATTGCGTCCATAGCAGTAGGCGCAGACACCATGACGAGTGCGACATGTTAGCACCGATCTAATCTCTGCGTGCTCAACACCTAGCTGTTCCACGTGCTCGGCTGTTTCTTCGTCGATGAGCTGGTTAGCCTCAACCAACACTTCTCCAGTTTCAGGGTGCAAGATGGGGGTTGCTGCCATACGACCAGTGAGCCTTTCACTTAAGGATTCGATCACTTGCTCAGAATCCCGCCCTACATCCTTGATGGCCTCCATGATCACCCCATGATCAGTACCACAATCCACCTCACGGACGATTACATCTTGGGATACATCCACCAAACGTCTAGTTAAATAACCTGAGTCTGCTGTCCTTAGAGCCGTATCTGCAAGCCCCTTGCGGGTGCCATGGGTAGAATTGAAGTACTCCAGTACCGTTAAGCCCTCACGGAAGTTAGCTTTGATCGGTATTTCAATGGTCTTACCCGTGGGATCAGCTACCAGACCTCGCATGCCGGCTAACTGGCTAAGCTGTGATTCGTTACCACGGGCACCGGACCGGGCCATCATCCAAATGGGGTTAAAGTCATCACTATGCTCCCGCATAGCCTTAGTGACTTCATCCTTGGTCCTGGTCCAGATATCGCAGATACGCTGATACCGCTCTTCAGCAGTCAATAGGCCCCGGCGGTGCTGTTGCTCCACAATGTCTACTTGCTCTTCGGCAGCTTCAATCAAGGCCGGCTTTTCTGGAGGACTAGTTATGTCCTCTAGGGCTACGGTGGTACCGGAAATGGTGGCATAGTGGAATCCTAAGGCCTTGACTTCATCTAAAACCTCAGCCGTACGCGTATTGCCAAAAGTCCGGTAAAGCCGTCCCACTAGAGCCGCCAATTCCTTACTGCCTACAACTCCATTATAGAAACCCATTTCTTCGGGCAAAATCTCATTGAAGAAAATCCTACCTACAGTAGTCTCGATCAATTCTCCCTTCCAACGCACAGTCACCTTAGCGTGGAGGTCCACCTGTTTGTCGGCATAGGCCATATGTGCCTCTTCTGGTGACGCAAAACGACGACCCTCACCCTTGGCACCCTCTTTCTTTTGGGTAAGGTAGTAACAACCAATGACCATATCCTGTGTGGGAGTTGTCACTGGACGTCCACTAGCAGGCAATAGAATATTGTTGGTAGATAGCATTAGCAATCGAGCTTCCGCTTGCGCCTCAGCAGAAAGTGGCACGTGTACTGCCATCTGGTCACCATCAAAGTCAGCATTATAAGCTGTACAGACCAATGGATGGATCTGAATAGCCCGCCCTTCCACCAGTACAGGCTCAAAGGCCTGAATACCCAAGCGGTGCAAAGTAGGTGCACGGTTAAGCATGACTGGGTGTTCTTTGATAACTTCCTCCAAAACGTCCCAAACTTCCGGTCTAACCCGTTCTACCATGCGCTTGGCGCTCTTAATATTATGGGCATGGCCCTGGTCTACTAGTCGCTTCATCACAAAGGGCTTAAATAGCTCTAAAGCCATCTCCTTGGGCAAGCCGCACTGATGCATCTTAAGCTCGGGTCCCACTACGATTACCGAACGACCGGAGTAGTCCACTCGCTTTCCAAGGAGGTTCTGGCGGAAACGTCCCTGTTTGCCCTTGAGCATATCAGATAGGGATTTCAGTGGCCTGTTGCCTGGGCCTGTCACTGGTCTGCCCCTACGGCCATTGTCTATCAGGGCATCCACGGCTTCCTGTAACATACGTTTTTCATTGCGAACAATAATATCTGGAGCCCCAAGCTCCAAAAGGCGCTTGAGTCTATTGTTGCGGTTAATCACCCGGCGATATAGGTCATTTAAATCGGACGTAGCAAAACGGCCACCGTCAAGCTGAACCATGGGCCTAAGCTCCGGAGGAATCACCGGAATTACATCCATAATCATCCATTCAGGACGGTTACCCGACTTCCGGAAAGCTTCGGATACCTCCAATCGCCGGGTAGCTCTAACCCGACGTTGACCTGTGGTATCCTTGATCTCCTGACGTAACTCCTGGGAAAGCGCGTCTAGGTCAATGTCCTCAAGTAAGCGTTTAACAGCCTCTGCACCCATCCCCGCCTGGAAATTGACTCCTTCTTTATTGCGCATATCTCGATATTCTTGCTCATTTAAGAGCTGTTTAGGAGCTAACCCGGAGTCACCAGGATCAGTTACCACATATGAAGCAAAGTAGAGAATCTTCTCTAGCGTCCTAGGGGACATGTCTAGTATCAGGCCCATTCGGCTAGGAATCCCCTTAAAGTACCAGATATGGGATACCGACGCCGCCAATTCAATATGCCCCATACGTTCCCTACGGACTTTGGCCCGGGTAACTTCGACACCACAGCGATCACAAACGATACCCTTGTAGCGCACCCGTTTGTACTTACCGCAATGGCATTCCCAGTCTTTAGTTGGGCCAAAGATCTTCTCACAGAAAAGGCCCTCCCGCTCCGGCTTGAGCGTACGATAGTTGATCGTCTCCGGTTTCTTAACTTCCCCACTAGACCAAGCCCGGATCTGCTCAGGAGAGGCTAAACCAATACGAATTGCATCAAAATTGTTGACATCCATCATGAAGCAACCACTCCTCTTGTCTAAACCCTCTGGAACAAAAGGTGATGGAGCTCGCTAGAACCCCGTTAACAACTTGCTTTATAGATCGTCGTCAGCATCGTCGTCAGCATCGCCGTCATCATCATATCCACGTCTCCGCCCCAAGAAGTTATCCTCGTCATCATCCTGGACATCGTCGGAGTCTTCGCCATCATACTCTGTTTCTTCGAAGTCATCAAACTCGTCATCAGCTTCATCAGCTTCATCGGCTTCATCGGGTTCTAGAATCTCTTCCTCATCATCGGTTTCTATTTCCGATTCCACCATGACAGAATCGTTCCGCCGCTTCGGTGGCGTCGTGTCATCATCACTGTCAGTCTCCCGGGCAACCTCATTGGCCTTCTGCCGAACCCGGCCCACTTCCCGAGTTTGAATATCTATACCAAGCTCCCGGGCCATCTCACTTACATCCTCGTCAACTTCCTTAATCTCAACTTCTTCTTGTTCACTGAAAACCCGCACATCTAGACTCAGGCTCTGCAATTCTTTAATAAGCACCTTGAATGACTCAGGTACACCAGGCTCCGGTATATTGTCACCCTTAACAATGGCCTCATAGGTTTTCACCCTACCCACTACATCATCGGATTTGACCGTGAGCAATTCCTGCAGAGTATAAGCTGCTCCGTAGGCCTCTAAGGCCCAGACTTCCATCTCACCAAAGCGCTGGCCACCAAATTGAGCCTTACCACCTAATGGTT
The DNA here is from genome assembly GCA_012798955.1 of Bacillota bacterium. Taxonomy (GTDB): domain Bacteria; phylum Bacillota; class Limnochordia; order DTU087; family DTU087; genus JAAZMF01. The sequence continues at coordinate 53,526 of JAAZMF010000145.1, forward strand.
GCTGAGTCACTAGGGAGTATGGCCCTGTGGAACGAGCATGGATTTTGTCATCTACTAGATGGGCCAATTTCAACATATAGATGTAACCCACTGTTACGTCATTTTCAAAAGATTCCCCGGTGCGGCCATCATATAAACGGATTTTCCCATTCTTGGGCAAGCCCACTTCTTCTAGCATGCTAACAATGTCATCTTCATGGGCACCATCAAAAACCGGTGTATAAACTTGCATCCCCATTGCGGCCGCGGCCCAACCCAAGTGGGTCTCCAATACTTGACCGATATTCATACGGGAGGGCACCCCTAGTGGATTCAACACAATGTCTACTGCCCTACCATCAGGTAAAAACGGCATATCCTCTTCAGGCATAATGCGGGCTATGACTCCCTTGTTCCCGTGGCGACCCGCCATCTTGTCACCTTCAGAGACTTTGCGCTTCTGCGCGATATATACCCTGACTAGACGATTGACACCTGGTGATAGCTCATCACCATTCTCCCGGGAGAAAACCTTCACGTCAACAATTGTGCCACCTTCACCGTGGGGAACACGAAGTGAAGTATCCCGGACCTCCCGGGCCTTCTCACCGAAAATCGCCCTCAGTAGGCGCTCCTCGGCTGTAAGCTCAGTCTCACCCTTGGGGGTGACCTTGCCTACCAAAATATCTCCCGGTTGGACCTCCGCACCGATGCGGATAATGCCCCGTGAATCGAGATCTTTAAGCACATCCTCTCCCACATTGGGGATATCTCTAGTAATCTCTTCAGAGCCCAACTTGGTATCCCGGGCCTGCGCCTCGTATTCCTCGATGTGAATCGATGTGAAAATATCGTGTTTGACCAAGTTCTCATTGATCAAAATAGCATCTTCATAGTTGTAGCCTTCCCAGGGCATAAAGGCCACCAAGACGTTACGTCCTAATGCCAACTCGCCCTTGTCTGTGGAGGGGCCATCGGCAATTATCTCACCAGCATCGATCCGTTGCCCTTTTTTGACAAGTGGCCGCTGATTTATGCAAGTCCCCTGATTGGAGCGCTCGAATTTCATCAGATGATAAACATCCCGGCCCCCGGAATCATTGCGAATGACAATCTCGTCTGCCACCACTTTTTCCACAATGCCGGCATGCTTAGCAACAACCAAGACACCGGAATCGAGTGCCGTCCTAAACTCCATACCTGTGCCAACAAAGGCGGCTTGGGTCCGGAGCAAAGGCACTGCCTGACGCTGCATGTTAGAGCCCATCAAGGCCCGAGAGGCATCATCATTTTCCAAAAAGGGAATCAAAGCAGTAGCTACACTAACTAGCTGTTTTGGAGATACGTCCATAAAATCCACTTGCTCCGCAGGTACCAGAAGAATCCTATCCATATAACGGACAGTAACCCGAGGGTGGATGAAACGCCCCTCTTCATCTAGAGGTTCGTTGGCCTGGGCCACAACATAGTTGTCCTCCTCATCAGCAGTTAGATACCGAACCTCTGCAGTGACCCGGCCGGCATCAACCCGGCGGTACGGTGTTTCGATAAATCCATACTGATTGACCCTGGCATAGGTGCACAAAGAACCGATCAGGCCAATATTAGGGCCTTCCGGCGTCTCAATGGGACACATGCGCCCGTAGTGTGAATGATGCACGTCTCTAACTTCAAACCCAGCCCTCTCTCTGCTTAAACCACCAGGTCCCAAAGCAGACAACCGTCGCTTATGTGTTAGCTCTGCCAAAGGATTTGTCTGGTCCATGAACTGGGAAAGCTGGCTACTGCCAAAAAACTCTTTAATTGCAGCTACTACAGGCCGGATATTAATCAAAGCCTGGGGTGTGATAATATCCACATCCTGGATGGTCATACGTTCCCGCACAACTCGCTCCATCCGAGACAAGCCAATTCTAAACTGATTCTGTAAAAGCTCGCCCACGGCCTTTAGCCGTCTATTGCCTAAATGATCAATATCATCAACACTGCCAATGCCACTCATGAGATTGAGGAGATAACCCACTATGGCCACGATATCGTCGGGCGTTATGGCCCTAGCTTCGTCGCTTGGTTGACCATTACCGATAATCTTGATCTCTTCATCATCTTTGCCCTTGATGAAAACTCCATTGACTCGAGCCTCTGCTATCTGCTCGGCTAAACGCCTATCAATGCGGGAATTGGCATCAATTAGAATCTCACCAGTTTCAGGATGTACCACCGGTCGGGTCGTTGTCCTTCCCGTTATTCGTTCAGTGATACGCAACTTTTTGTTGATCTTATAACGCCCTACTGTAGCTAAATCGTACCGCTTTCGATCGTAGAACAAAGTTTCAAAAAGGCTCCTGGCTGACTCTTCTGCAGGGGGCTCCCCAGGCCTGAGACGCTTGTAAATCTCAATCAGCCCTTCACCTTCTGTTTGGGCACTATCTTTATCTAAGGTGGGCGCTAGGAATGGGTTATCATTGTACAACTCAATAAGCTGGGCATTGGTACCATATCCCACAGCACGCAAAAGCACGGATACCGGTAACTTACGTGTCCTGTCCACCCGGACCCAGATCACGTCATTGGCATCTGTTTCAAATTCTAGCCATGCACCTCGGTTGGGAATAATACTAACACTGTATATATACTTGCCATTGGCGTCGATCTCCCGGCCATAGTAGACCCCAGGGGATCTCACCAGCTGGCTAACAATGACCCGCTCTGCCCCATTTATAATAAAGGTCCCTTGTTCAGTCATAAGTGGAAAGTCTCCCATGAAGACTTCCTGTTCCTTTACTTCACCGGTTTCTTTGTTAATCAGGCGGGCTCGCACCTTCAATGGAGCGGCATAAGTTACATCTCTATCTTTGCACTCTTCTACACTATACTTAGGCTCGCCAAGGGCGTGATCGATAAACTCCAGCACCAAATTGCCGGTAAAATCTTCAATGGGGGAAATATCTTCGAACATTTCCAGCAGGCCCTCATTGAGAAACCACTCATACGATGTACGCTGGATATCAATGAGATTCGGCATATCAAGCACTTCTCTGATCTTGCCGAAATTCCGCTGCTTCCTTTCACCTACTACTTGTGTCACCGCAGCCAAAGTGCCCACCTCTCCTTCAGGTTCTCCGTTCTTTACACCAAGCCAGAGATACCAAGCCTTAGGCCAAGCCCCTACAGCAAGAAATGGGAGACCGGTATCTACGCCTTTGCATAGACCTCTCCCTCGTTTTCCTACTCGGCCTTGCCCACCAGACTGCAAAGCACACCTTTTAGCATTCGTCTCTTACTCTGGAAATATGCACTAGATTGTAAATCTTGGCCAGCCGCCCTCATTGATCCCTGTATTATGACACAATATCCCTACTATAACACTAAATGATTTTACCATGTTGGATTAGGTCTTGTCAAGGGTATTTGCCATAGGTCCATTGGGAGGTGACAGGGTAATGTTGGGGGAGCAAATGGGGCGAGGTGTCTCGCCCCATGGGGTTTTTACTAGTATTACTTGATTTCGACGATGCCGCCGACCTCTTCCAATTTAGCCTTAAGGTCTTCGGCCTCTTCCTTGGAGACACCCTCTTTGATGGCCTTAGGAGCCTCGTCCACAACTGCCTTGGCTTCTTTAAGGCCGAGGCCGGTGATTTCACGGACAACTTTGATAACCTGGATCTTCTTGTCACCAGGGCCCGTGAGAATTACGTCAAACTCAGTCTGCTCTTCTTCCTCAGCAGCTGCCTGAGCCCCTGGCATAGCTGCCATAGCTACAGGTGCGGCAGCAGAAACTCCAAACCGCTCCTCAATGGCCTTAACTAGTTCTGATAGCTCCAACACCGTCATATTTTCAATAGCCGTTAACATATCCTCTTTAGTCACTTTGATTGCCTCCTCATCCAATTTGGACAACTAGTACTTTGTAAATCAATCATCCTAAACTCTAGGCTACTCTAGGCACTAAGCCCCAGCCGCTTCCTTTTGTTCACGGACAGCTTCCAAAGCATATGCCAAGTTGCGAATCGTCCCCTGCAGTGCGTTGGCCAGCCCACTAATTGGCCCTTGCATTGCCCTGAGTAACATGGATAGTAGCTCTTCTCGGGATGGTAAATCAGCCAAGGCCTGAATTTGCTGCACATCAATGACAGTGCCCTGCAATACCCCACCCTTGATCTCCAAATCCTTATGGATACGGGCAAATTCGTTGATAATCTTAGCCGCGGCAACAGGCTCGTCATACCCAAAGGCCATGGCAGTAGGCCCAACTAGGTATTCAGCTAGCTCCGGTAGGTCAATTTCCTGTGCTGCAATAGTAGTCAAGGTGTTCTTGGCAACCTTGTATTCCACACCAGCCGCGTATAGCTGTCTGCGCAACTCCGTGATCTCGCCTACATCCAGACCTCGGTAATCAGTTACGATCACACTTTCAGCCTTGCTCAGCTTCTCTTTTAGTTCTTCTACTACAGCGACTTTTTCTGGTCTCGCCACCGTTCTCACCTCCGTCATATAACCTTAAGCAACAAAAAAGACCCCACAGACATAGTCTAGAGGGCCTTATAGCACCATGCAGAAAATCACAGGTTCCTATGCCTCTAGCCTCGGTTGGCGGAAAGCTCCATTAAGTCTCCCTGGGACACCGACTGTCTTTGGCTTGGCTATTACGATTTAGTTTTTCCTTAATACAACAAACAGGGTCAGTCTTCCTCTTTTTCGGTTAGCGCGTTGACAATATCCTGGGGGCTAATCCTCACTCCAGGCCCCATAGTGGATGCTATAGCAACCCTGCGCAAATATTGACCTTTAGTTGCCGGTGGACGTGCCTTCAAAATGGCGTCCATAAGCACCCGTAAGTTATCGGCCAGAGCCCTAGCACTAAAGGACGCTTTGCCAATGGGTACATGCATACCAGCTGCCCTATCTACGCGGTATTCAATCTTACCAGCCTTTAGCTCTTCAACGGCTTTACCTACTTCAAAGGTCACAGTGCCAGCCTTCGGATTCGGCATCAAACCCCTGGGTCCTAGAACTCGCCCAAGGCGACCTACCATACCCATCATGTCCGGCGTAGCCACTGATACATCAAAATCCAAAAAACCACCCTGCACCTTTTCCACCAGATCTTCTGCACCGACTACATCGGCTCCAGCAGCTTCTGCTTGTCTGGCATGCTCACCCTTGGCAAATACGGCAACCCGCACACTTTTGCCAGTTCCGTGGGGTAGTACCACAGTTCCACGCACTTGCTGATCTGCGTGCCTGGGATCAACCCCTAACTTTAGAGCTACCTCGATAGTCTCGTCAAACTTAGCAGTAGCAGTCTTTTTCACAAGTTCAATTGCTTCCAGTGGGGAATATAGCTGTTCAGAATCGACGAGCTGAACTGCTTCTTTATACCTCTTACCCCGTTTAGCCATAGTGTATCTTCCTTCCTTGTGGTAATAGCGGAAAATCCTCCCACAAACGCCCTAGACCTTGATGATTTGCCCTTGGTTATCTTACTTCAAGGCCCATACTTCGGGCTGTGCCCTCAACCATGCGCATAGCCGCTTCCACGTCATTGGCATTCAAGTCGGGCATCTTTAGCTCCGCAATCTCCCTGATCTGCTCCCTGGTCACCTTACCCACTTTCTGTAGGTTTGGTGTGCCCGAGGCCCTTTCCAACCCGGCAGCCTGCTTCAATAGCACAGCAGCTGGCGGAGTTTTGGTAATGAAGGTAAAGGAGCGATCCTCGTAGACAGTAATCACAACAGGTATAATCATGCCGGCCTGGTTAGCGGTCCGCTCATTGAAGGTCTTGCAAAACTCCATGATATTAACACCATGCTGACCCAGAGCCGGTCCTACCGGTGGCGCTGGGTTGGCCTTCCCTGCCCGAACCTGTAATTTGACAAGGGCGGCTACTTTCTTAGCCAATTTACCCACCTCCTTCACACTCTTGGCAAAATCACGCCTTCTCTACTTGACCGAAATTGAGCTCCACCGGCGTATCCCGCCCAAACACTGATACAATCACCCGGAGTTTGCCTCTTTCCAAGTTAACCTCTTCAATAGTGCCCGTAAAATTGACAAAGGGCCCATCAATAACCTGTACGTTATCGCCAGCGGAATAGGCAATCTTGGGCTTTTGCTGCTCAAACCCCATTTGCTCACGTATGGATTGCATCTCGTGTAGCATCAAAGGAATAGGTTTGTTGCCGGAGCCTACAAAACCAGTAACCCCAGGGGTATTACGCACGACATACCAGGAGTCGTCGCTCATCTCCATTTGCACCAGTACATAGCCGGGAAAGATCTTCTTTTTCACAAGCTTCTTTTTCCCATCTTTGAAGTCAATTTCTTCTTCTGTGGGAACTAGCACCGCGAAAATCTTGTCTTCCATGGCCATGGACTCTACTCGGCGCTCTAGATTAGTTTTGACTTTATTCTCATAGCCTGAATAGGTATGAATAACATACCACTGGGCGTCCTGAGCCTGGATATCATCCATGATAAAAAGGGGAGCGCAGGTGTTCACACCGGCCCCCTCACCCCCTTAGTCTTCGCAATAGGTAGAGGAGTTGACCAAAAGTAATATCTACCAAGCTGATAAACACTGATACCACTGCCACTGTTACAATCACCACGACTGTATATGTGGTCAGCTCTTTGCGATTAGGCCACACGACTTTTCGGAGTTCTGCCCGAACTTCTCTAAGAAATCGGCCGACCCGCTCCATCAGTGGCTTTTTCGCAGTCTTAGTGGTTGGTGCTGCCATCTGTTTCACTTCCTTACACGGGGCACGTCACAGGCCAACCTGCCTGCAGATGCTATTACCCGCCGAGTTGGAAAGTATGGGGCTAACGCGTCTCCCTATGGGCAGTATGCTCCTTGCAGAACTTACAATACTTTTTCAGTTCTAGTCGATCCGGATCATTGCGTCGATTCTTGTTGCTACGATAATTCCTGTTCTTGCATTGGACACACTCCAACGTTATACCTACCCGCATCCCGTACACCTCCAGGCCTTTTCAGTCACTCCTAGAATTTATCACATAAGATATAGACTGTCAATATCGGGGAGCCCCGGAAGGCTAAGCTAGGATGCAATGCGCCAGTTCTAAACATCCCCCGTTATCTGACAATATATGCAAATACTACCTAGACAATGGATCTGACTACATGGAGAACCTTAGGATTAGCCTGTGGCCTTTTCATCACGCTTTTGTAGATATCTCTCCAATTTGCGCTTTACCCTTTGCAGTGCATTGTCGATGGATTTCACATGTCTATCCAGGCTATCGGCAATCTCTTGATAGGATTTGCCTTCGAGATAAAACATGAGCACCTGCCACTCTAGATCACTGAGGAATTCGCCCATCTTTTGCTCAATATGGATGAACTCTTCCCGACTGATCACAAGCTCCTCAGGATCGGTGACTTTACTTCCTGAGAGAACATCGAGTAAAGTACGATCTGATTCCTCGTCATAAATCGGTTTATTAAGGGATACATAAGAATTGAGAGGAATATGCTTTTGGCGGGTAGCCGTCTTGATAGCGGTAATAATCTGCCTTGTAATACAGAGCTCCGCAAAAGCCCGGAAGGAAGCCAGTTTGTCCGGCCGAAAATCCCGAATGGCTTTATATAATCCGATCATACCTTCTTGGATAATGTCTTCTCTGTCGGCACCAATGAGGAAATATGAACGAGCTTTGGCCCTGACGAAATTCTTGTACTTGTTGATCATATACTCTAGCGCAATCTCATCGCCCTCCCGCACGAGCTCAACTAACTGCTCGTCCTCGAGGTCAATGTAATCCTCATACAACTTTCGCTGTGCCTGACTACTCAACCATATCGCCTCCACCAGGCCGATTGTGTCTGACAGAGGGTACCCTCACCATAGCCTTCACCCAAAGGGCTTAGCTTGTCCATTGCCAGCACAAAGCCATTATACAATAGCACATCCAGAGCGTCAAGAAATCGGGGCACACCCCGGGCTACATACCACGAGCTCTCACGGCTGGCAAAGCTAGTCAGCCACCCACCTCTGCCTCACCACTTCATACATCAAAATGGCCGCGGCCACCGCTGCATTCAGAGAATTTATTTGCCCGTACATAGGCAGACGCACTAGAAAATCGCATCTCTCTTTCGTAAGGCGAGCTAAGCCTTTGCCCTCACCACCGATGACCAATGCTACAGGACCTGTAAAGTCCGCCTCAAAATGCAGACTCTCGCCGGTCATATCGGCCCCTATGACCCAGAATCCCGCCTCCTGTAACGTGGTGATAGTCTGAGATAGGTTAGTCACCTGCGCCACCGGCACGTATTCTATGGCGCCGGCAGATACCTTGGCTACAGTGGCAGTCAGACCTACCGCCCTGTGCCTCGGTATAATCACACCTGCAGCACCTGCCGCTTCCGCGGTGCGGAGAATCGAACCTAAATTATGGGGATCTTGAATCCCATCCAAGACAATAATCAATGGCTGTTGAGATTTTTCCAAGGCATAGGACACCAGATTTGGCAGTTCCACATATCCAATGGGTGGCCGCCAAGCCATCACTCCCTGGTGGGCCTTAGTCCTGCTACGTTCATCTAGCCAACTTCGCTCTTGCCACTCAACGGGTATGTCCGCTGCCTTGGCCATGGACGCTATCTCCTTAAGACCCCGTTCAGAACCCTTTGCCAATACCACTTTGCTTAGGCGCACTTTAGCATTAAGGGCCTCTCTAACGGGATTTTTTCCTTCAATTTGCTCCATGTTATTACTCCTTCGAGCAGGGTTGTCCAGATGCTACTGCCAAGGAAAAAAGCTCCTGCAATCGCTCCTTCTGCCCTGCCAGATACAAATAACCGACTAAGGCCTCAAGACCTGTACTTAAACGGTAATCCATTACCTTTGCTCCCCGGGGCACTCCACTTTTTGTGTTACGACCTCTTCTTACGATATCTGCTTCTACTTCAGTTAAATGTGGTTCCCAAATCTCCAGAATACGGGCTTGACTCCCAGCATTAACCCAATCAACGGCCTGCCCGTGTAGATTGTGCATCTGACGGTACCCCGATTCTACTAGGTGTGAGCGAATCCAAAGCTCAAAAACAGCATCACCAATATAGGCGAGAACAAGTGGTGACAATCCCCGGGGTTCATCGGCAATTGGTCTATCTTGGCTATCTACGTCCATGTAAGCACACCTCATAGCTTCCAGCGGGTCCCCAGGGGCGAATCTTCAAGTCTAATTCCCAGATTTTCAAGTTCATCCCGAATGAAATCGGCAGTGGCCCAATCTCTGGCATCCCTTGCCCGCTTGCGCACATCAATGAGTAACTCGATCAGATCCCCCACAAGCTCATCCCCATGGGCTATGGTAGTCTTGGTATCCACAATCCCCAAAATACCGCCACCTAGCTCCAAAAAAACTTGGTAGGCCTCTCTTAGGACCGGCAGGCTCTTCCTCTGCTTACCACTATCCATGTGGGCCAACCCGCCCGCAAAACTATGCACATCTCGAGCCAACTCAAATAGCGCACCTATGGCCGCGGCTGTGTTAAAATCATCCCGCATGGCCCCCAAGAATTTATCCCGAGTCCCATTAACAGCCTTGGCCAAGTCATCTATAGCAGGAACATGCTCCATGCATGGGGCTTCATCTAGCTTTTCCACCTCGGCGACTAAACTCTCCAGGTTATTCACCGCGGTCATCAATCGCTCCCACCCTCTGCGAGCCTCGGCGATTTTCTCTTCACTATACTGTAAAGGGCTGCGGTAATGACTAGATAATAGATAAAAGCGAATGGCCTCAGCAGGGTGTTGGTTCAGCAACTCCTGCAAAGGCGTAAAGTTACCCAGTGACTTGGACATTTTCTCATCTTTTACCTGAAGCAAGCCATTATGAACCCAGCACCCCACAAAAGGCGGCTCACCAGTATATGCATCAGATTGGGCGATCTCATTTTCGTGATGGGGGAAAATCAAATCCGCACCACCGCCATGGAGGTCCAAGTGGTTGCCCAAGTATTTCAAGGACATCGCGGAGCACTCTATATGCCACCCCGGTCTACCCTTACCCCAAGGGCTTTCCCAAGCTGGCTCCCCGGGCTTAGCACTTTTCCATAGGGCAAAATCCATGGGATTGCGTTTGCGCTCATCTACGGCAAACCGAGTACCAGCAGCTAACTCATCTAGTACCTGTCCGGAGAGTTGCCCATATTGGGGAAATGAACTAACATCAAAGTAAACATCTCCATCTGCAACGTAGGCGTGATCTTTTTCCACTAAACCTTCAACTAGCTCAATAATCGCCGGTATCTCCTGACTGACCCGGGGATAGACATCGGCCCTTTTCACGCCTAATGCGTCCATATCCCTAAGGTACTCCTCCACATATCGATTAGATATATCTAGGGCCTTTTCACCCGTTGCCTGGGCCCGATCAATCACTTTATCATCTATATCGGTAAAATTCTGCACCAACCGTACCGTATAACCTTCGTATTCCAGAAAACGCCTAATAGCATCCCAAATGACGGAGGGAACGGCATGTCCCAAATGGCTTTGATCATAAGGCGTGATCCCGCAAACATAAATGGATACGCTTCCTGGATCCCGAGGAACAAATGACTCCTTTTTTCGAGTAAGGGTGTTATAAATCTGGATGGGCATAGCTTTTCCCTCTTTCTCGCGGCAACGCCGCCAACATTCTCCTGGTATTACCTACCTAAGTATAGCATTTCCAGGGCCAGCATGGGCCTTGTATAGATCATATAGGTCTTCTCCTCGTAATGTCAACGAGTGACCTTTAGGATCTGAGTCTCATACTGTAAAGCAGATCTACAAGAATCTGGAGGGATGTCTGAGTGAATTATCATTTGCAAAGCCCCTGGAACAAGTACCTAAAACCCCCTTGGCCCGGTCGCCAGCCCAAACCCCGGCTAAGTGGTTTGACTATGGTCATCGACAAAGGTGTTGATCTAGACACAACCGAGCAGTGGTTGTCACTTAATGCCGATCATGTGGATTTTGTAAAGCTGGGTTTTGGTACCGCCCCCCTTTACCCCACAAAGCAGTTGCTCAAGAAAATCACTTTGATCAAATCATTTGGTGTAGACATCTACCCTGGTGGCACGCTCCTAGAAGTAGCTGTCTATCAAGGGCAGATCGAACCATTCCTCGATCTTGTGCAAGATCTAGGTTTCACCTATGTAGAGGTCTCATCAGGTACCATCGAAATCGCCCCAGAGCTAAGGCGAGAGATCATCACAACCGCCCATACGCTAGGTCTTGGAGTTTTGACCGAGGTGGGCAAAAAGGATAATCACGCCCCCTTTGACCCCGAGGTCATTGCCCGCCAAATCGACGACGATCTGGCCACTGGAGCTTACCAAGTCATAGTGGAGGCTAGAGAGTCCGGTCGCAGTATCGGCATTTATGATGCGACCGGTAATATCCGCAGAGACGTATTACAGGCTATTATCGACAATGTGGCCCACCCCGAAAACATCATGTGGGAGGCACCCCAAGTCTCCCAGCAACAAAAGCTTTTAGCCACATTGGGCCCCAATGTAAATCTAGGTAATATCCAGCCCGGCGATGTGCTCGCTCTAGAGGCAACCCGCATTGGCATGCGATCTGATACCTTCAGATTAGGTATTGAGGAGGTGAATAGTCATGTCTAAAAAGCGAATATCCTTGGATTGGATTTCTGTTTTCACAGCCTTAGCCCTAGCAGCCCTTGTCAAAGCCCATATCCTAAACTATATTCCTTGGTGAAAGTGGTGTCCTTCACTAACTTGGGAGGTATTGTGGTATGAATCAACCCTCAGAACAACTCACTACTAGCAGTTGGTCATTACCCGACGTGGCCTTTACCACATTAGGCAAGGGTCTTAAGATGATCCCTGGCATCGGGCTATTGCTGGCCATAGGCTTGTTGGGGAAAATGGCGGCTGCCCGTGTTCCCCATATGGAATATGTAATATTTGCCATTGCCTTCGGTGCCCTAATATCCAACACTGTACCCATTCCCCGGATATTTGTCCCAGGGATTCGCACATACGAGTTTTGGCTCAAGGTTGGTATAGTATTGATGGGCGCCAAATTTGCCATGTCCAATGTAATCAATATCGGAGCCACAGGTATTATCCTGGTGATAGCCGAGATTGCACTGGCCATTACTGTAGCCCGTCTCTTGAGTCGTATGGCAGGGCTGTCGGAAGAGCTAGGTAGCCTGATTGGTGTAGGTGTAGGTATCTGTGGCGTATCGGCCATTATCGGGGCCACTGGCGCCATAAATGCCAGTGAAGAGGATGCTAGCTACGCCATCGCCACTATCCTGATCTTTGGCGCGATCATGCTAGCTGTCTACCCCTTTATTGGCCGTCTGGCAGGAATGTCCAATGAGATGTTTGGCTTTTGGACAGGGCTTTCTATTGACAACACCGCGGAAGCTGTTGCCACGGGCATGGCATTTTCCGAACAGGCAGCAGAAGTTGCAACTGTGGTCAAGCTCTCCCGCAATGCCTTGATGGGCTTTGTTATTCTCCTGTTTGCGTTACTCCACGCCAACCGAGGCATAACAAAACGGATCGACAATAAGTGGTCATTTCTCTGGGCAAGGTTCCCCAAATTCGTTTTAGGCTTCCTGCTACTATCAAGCCTGAACACTTTGGGGTTCTTCACATCGGCGCAGACCAAGATATTGGTTAACATCTCCAACTGGGCTTTCCTCCTAACCTTTGCCGGAGTAGGGCTTTCCCTGCAAAGATCCCGAATGAAAGCGGGGATCAAGCCTTTTATTGTGGGATTCGGTGTGGAGACCGTTGTCTCCGTTGTCACCTTTGCTATGGTATATGTCCTATTCGCCTAACACAAAACAGCGCCTCTTATGCAAAAGAGTAGGCCCCGGATATCATCGTCTCAACGAGGCCTCTCTTTTGCGTTTCTTTTTTCCACGGCATGATGGGAGAGGAGAGGGAATATGCTGAGTAAGAGGTGATGCTAATGTTCCATGATCTTTGCCTATTGGCCATGCTTTTTCTTGGAATCGTGGGCGACAACTATCTTGTGTCTATCTCCGCAGCATTCCTCTTGCTACTTAGACTCCTAGGGCTAGATGCTCTATTACCCTATCTGGAGGGCCCTGGTCTAAGGGTGGGTCTTACTCTTTTGATCCTTTCGATTTTGACTCCCTTCGCCGCCGGGCGCATAACCTTAAATGATTTATGGGGTGCAGTTACAAAGCCCCAGGGCGCCGCAGCCATCCTCGGTGGTATAGCCGGAGCGTATCTGGGAGCTAGAGGCCTTACGCTTCTAGATACCCACCCTGAAAGTATTACTGGTCTTGTACTGGGCACTATTATCGGTGCCACCTTTTTCAAAGGCATTCCCGTAGGTCCCTTGGTGGCCGCGGGCATGGCAGCCTTGCTGGCCGATCTTCTCGTCGGTTCCTAATGGTCCGCCAGATCAGGTACTACCACCCTATCTCCCAAGAGCTCCCCCAGCGAAGGAGAGGAACTGGCCTAAGAGCCGGGCGATTAGGTCTATTAAGCGCTCAAACCACGATGTCACGGTATCTTTAAGGCTCATATTTGTACCTAGCAAGCTATCGACTTCCCCCGATATCTTATCTAACTGTGTCTGCAGGTCACTCAATTTCAAATCCAAGCCCTTTATTTTAATCATCAAATCGGCTATTTTTTGCACATCATCAGGGGACAACTCCACCCCTGTTTCCCGTGCCACTCGGCGAATCAGTTCAAGGATGGCCGCCCTATCTTCTGGATTCTCCTTGACCACTTCCTGTTTGATCCGTGTCACAAGATCACTAGATAGTTCGTGGCCTATACCTTCCCCAATTTCCCTAGTAACATAAAGCTCTTCACCGGCGATACGCTTTCCCTCTTCAGCTAGCTGGGTATCTGCCGCCGCTTCAAATGCTTTGAATATCCCGGTGAGGGCCGCGGTACCAGATACACGGGTGGGAGCGGCTACAATCACCTCGGCATCTTTCATCCCGCCGGTAACTAGCGCTTGGGCAAACATGCGTTTCGTAACCCAGGTGATATTATGGGTAGTGATTTGTAAACCACTACCCGCATCTAGAGGTCGCACATAGGCCGAAGAGATAGCCCGGGTACCAAGATAAGTGGCAGGCACGCTATCGCCTAACAGAGCATGCTCTTCGGAATTCGTCACCTGCATCTCCCACAATTCACTGGACTGGTGAGGGATCTGCATAATACGCCTAACCTTAGCCCTATCTCGTTGAGACAAGTCCGCACCCCAAGTAATCACCGCTTCACCCCCGGCCCTGGTCGGTGGCGTTGCGATCATAGCCATACAGAACACCGCAACCAATACCGCCATCAACTTGCCACTCGGCCAAATGGGGTCTATCATAGCACTCTCCCAGAGCCCATGACCTCCAGCTTCACATTGCCAATACCCTGTTCTCTGAGCCCTATGGCACTGGCTGCACCACTCGATAGGTCAATGGCTCTACCTGTCACATACGGCCCCCGATCGTTAATAGTGACCATCACACTCTTGCCATTGTGCAAATTGGTTACTTGCACTTTGGTACCAAAGGGTAGATAACGATGGGCTGCGGTGAAGCCTTGCCGATCAAAGGTCTCGCCATTAGCTGTGGGGCGACCATGGAATTCGCCACCATACCACGATGCCACACAAAATGCTGTCACAACTTCATCAGATCCATTTTGAAGTACATACTCCTTGGGAACTCCTCTGCTACCTAAGGCTTGGCGAATGTTGTTTGCCCATACTTTGGCTAGAGCATGTTCGTTGGTGTTGTTGAGCCCCGCGTGGGCACCATCAACAGTCACAATCAATCTGCCCTGCCAACTAACTACAATAGAGCCGTTTTGGGCATCCGGGAAAATAGCATCTGATGGATAGCCCTCCTTCAGATAGTCTGCCAAGCGATGGGCAACCACTACTGCCCTGTCAAAGGGCTTGATACCCCCCGCGCTAGTTCTGATTCTTAGCACCACCCGGCGATGAATCACTATCTCCCCAACTTCTCGACCGGCAATACGGGCTTGGCGGGCACCCACACCTTCACCGGCCATAACCACTTGCTGAATGGAGTAAAATGGGTAGCCAGACCACTCACCAAAAGACAATGCTAACACCAATAGAATAGCGATTACGAAAAACGTCCTTCTCATGGAAAACCCTCCTAATATCCCATCTATTACCACTCGTCCATAGTATGGGCTAAAAAGAGGATATACATACCTTGGGCTAAGCCAAAATGGTAACTACTGCCTGGGCGACCATCCCTTCACCCCGCCCCGCAAGGCCTAGACCTTCAGAGGTCGTCGCTTTGATACCAACTTGGCTGATAGATATCCCAAGCACTTGGGCTATGTTTTTCCGCATTTGCTCAATATAGGGGGCTAGCTTGGGGCGCTGTGCCACGATGACACAGTCAATATGGCTAATTGACGGACAAGAACGATTGCCTGGGAGAAATTGCTCCTTCACTTGTCTAAGCAAACCCAGACTATTGGCACCCCGCCACTTAGGATCCGTATCAGGGAAATGCCGCCCAATATCCCCTAAGGCCAGTCCGCCTAGTATGGCATCAATAATGGCGTGCACCAACACGTCGGCATCGGAATGCCCCAAAAGACCTTTCTCATAGGGAATTTCGACGCCTCCTAAAATCAAGGGGCGACCTTCTACAAGCATATGTACATCATAGCCCATCCCCACCCGGGGACTAGGGGGATTAGACGTATGGATCGGTTCATCCTCGCCCTCGTCTGCCAAGAGTGCCGCAGCCAAGATCAAGTCCTCTTTGGTTGTCAGCTTTATATTCCGATATGAACCTTCTATAAGTTCCACCCTCCGGCCGAGCATTTCCACTAGCATGCAGTCATCAGTCCCCGTCCAATTCTCGGCTAGAGCCTGGGTGTGGGCCTCCCACAGGATATCAAATTGAAAGGCCTGGGGGGTTTGTATAGCCCAGAGATCTTCCCGGGGTGGAGTCGAGGCAACAAACCCCTCTGCATCTCGCACTTTAATGGTATCCTTAACTGGCACAGCAACACCTACTGCTCCATGGAGCCTAGCCGCGGCTACCGCTCCATCGATTAATGCCACATCAACCAAGGGCCTTGCCCCATCATGGACTAAGACTACTTCTACATCGGCAATATCGGCAGCTTGTCTTAATCCGGCCCAAACCGATGCCTGTCGACTCTCCCCACCCGGGATCACCGCCCGCACCTTACCTATGCCATATTCACGGACAATTTGCCGGCCAAGATCCACTTGATACTCGGCAGTTACAACGATAATGGCTTCAATTTCCTTAGAGTCCTCCAGGGCCAGCAAGGTCCGGGCAAGTACGGGCTTGCCTGCTAATTGGATAAACTGCTTGCCACCCTCCAAGCCCATGCGCACACCTTTGCCCGCCGCCGGTACAATGGCCACAACTTGTCCCATATAAACACCCACTCCCCACAGTTGTCTTGCAGATAACGCCGTGACGACTCCCCGAACTGAAGTCCGAGGCTTCTCGGTTCATCCAGCCTGCTACTACCAGACTATCCCCGATGACCCCGCCCAGGCCTGAGCGCTTTAGAATATTGATAGCAGCGTTGACATCACGGTACCATACAGTAAAGAATTTGTCAAACACTTGTTCGCTTTTCATCCCCGGAATTCATTCCTGGCTTTTCCCGGCTCGGTCCATAAAGACGCCATACAAGGGAAAAGCCTTGCCGTGAACGGCGAGGCTCCAGAATCATCATATGGAATTCAATCAAAACCATGGGACTACGGCGCTTTTTGCGATAGCACCTAAGCTATAGACCTCATAACGCACGCTCCATGGCTTTGGGTTTGGCGAAAATCATACGGCCAGCTGCTGTCTGCAGAACGCTTGTCACCATGACTCCAATATCTTCTCCGATATACTTGCGACCACCATCCACCACGATCATGGTACCATCATCTAAGTAAGCAACACCCTGACCCTGCTCCTTGCCATCCTTGATTACATGTACAACCATCTCTTCGCCAGGTAACACGATGGGTTTCACGGCATTGGCCAATTCATTAATATTAAGTACTGCCACACCCTGCAATTCTGCCACTTTATTAAGGTTATAATCATTGGTCACGATCTTGCCACCTAACGCCTTAGCTAGGCGCACCAATTTGGTATCAACTTCAGCAACATCATCAAAATTTCGATCGTAAATCTTTACATTGACATTGGGTTCTTTTTGCATTTTATTTAGAATATCGAGGCCCCGCCGACCTCGGTTACGCTTAAGCACATCAGAAGAATCCGCAATATGCTGCAACTCTTCTAACACAAAGGCAGGTACAACTAAGATACCTTCAATAAATTGCGTCCGGCAAATATCCGCGATACGCCCATCTATGATGACGCTAGTATCCAGGATCTTGCATGGCACCTTATGACCAAATGTGCGACGATCCCGCCCAGGGTGCTTATCAACTGAGCGGGGAAATATGTTAAGCAAATACAATAATTCCTCTTTCTTCTTTAGAGATACGGCCATTGCAATATAGCCCATGGACAAAGTTGCGATTAGGGGAACATATTCTCCAATAACAGGTATATGACTTGGTATAGGGATAGTGGCGAGAATGCCAATGAGGAGTCCAACAACTAAACCGATAGCGCCAATAATTAACTCATATGGGGATGTGCGATTGAGACTGCCAATTAAGCGGGATACCAATTGCTCGAACCTATCAACTATCCATGGCCCGATGATAAAACCCAGAAAAGCCCCAACCACCGCGGCTCCAGGCAAAAGCCGACTGTCCACCGCTATGGCATCAGACAGCATTCCCGTCCGCAGCGCATAAGCAGCCCCTTGATGCAAAATCCCGGCGCCCATTAAAGTAAAAACTAACCTCAGGATTACTTTATACATGATTGTCACCTCCTTTATACAGTCTACCCGAAACATCCATAAACATTACCAACTAGGGATCAAAACGCGTCAGGTCATACCTGACGCCTATCCCAGACACTCATCCAGGAGCTCTTCTACTTGCTCCTCAGTGCTATCTTGAGCCAATACCAGCTCACTAATGAGGATCTGCCGCGCGTTATCTAGCATCTTCCTCTCGCCGGTGGAAAGCCCCTTCTCAGCATCTCTAATGGCGAGGTTACGCACCACTTCGGCCACCTCAAAGATGTCACCACTGCGGATCTTCTCCATGTTAGCCCTGTATCGCCGGTTCCAATTGGTAGACATCTTGGATTTGTCGCCTTTTAGCACTTCCACCACTTTACTAACTCCGTCATCATCGATGATTTCTCGAAGACCTACTTCTTCTACGTTGTCCATGGGGACCATGACTTTCATCTCACCGATGGGCAATTTCATGATATAATACTTTTGCTTTTGGCCTAAGACCTCTTTCTCCTCGATAGCCTCGATTACACCTGCACCATGCATTGGGTAAACTACCTTGTCACCGATATTGAACATGCTAGGGACCTCCATTCCATAGCCTTTTGGCTATACGTACCCTAGTTTATTTTATCATAAAAGGCCAAGAACTGTCAATCGCGCCCACGGGCGAGGTTTTTCGGACAATTACTCCGCCAGACGCACAATTACTTATAAATTGCTACATCTAAATATGTCGATCCAAAAGTACTTGCTCTCTCAACCGTCGCAAGCCGTCTTGAATAGCCTTAGCCCGCACTTCACCAATGCCCTCTACATCGTCGAGCTCATTGGTGGTTGCGGCTAGAATGTTGGGGAACTCCTCAAATGTCTGAATCAAGTTCTCGATAACCGGCATAGGCAACCGTGGGATTTTGGTCAAGATACGATAGCCCCTGGGGGTCACAGGGTTATCTAAACTGGCCACACCCCCACCATAGCCTAGCGCCCGGGCGATAAGTGATAGATCCAGTAAGTCTTCCGCGCTCCAATGTCCTAGTGTTTCCCAAACCTCTTCAGCTGTCTCTTCCTTGGTGGGAGATATATAGTCCTTGACAATCAAGAGACCCTGGTCAGAGATACCTACCATCAATTCCTCCAGTTGCATATTCATGAGCCGACCTTCGGCGCCTAGCTCTGACACATATCTTTCTATCTCGCTGGCGATTCTATCCACCATCTGAGCCCTCTGTAATACCTGAGTCACATCAGTAAGAGTAATAAGATCTTCAAACTCCAAGGCGCTGATATTGGTCAACGCCTGCTCCATAACACTCTTGTATTTTTCGAGGGTTTGCAGTGCTTGATTGGCCTTGGCCAAGATTACACTTACATCACGTAATACATACTTAAAATTCCCTTTATAAAGAGTAATGACGTTCCGGCGCTGGGAGATAGAGATAACTAGTTCGCCGGTTTGCCGAGCAACTCGCTCAGCCGTGCGGTGCCTAGTACCAGTCTCAAATGTGGGAATCAAGGGATCCGGATTAAGTTGGGCATTGGCAAACAAGATCCGCTTTCCCTCACTGTTTAGTACAATAGCTCCGTCCATCTTAGCCAGCTCATACAAGGATGTTGGGCGCATTTCAGAATCGATACGAAAACCACCATCCACCAGATCCAGGACCTGCTCACTATCACCGACGACAATCAGGGCGCCGGTACGGGCCCGCAGAATATTTTCCAGACCCTCATATAGCATAGTCCCGGGTGCAAGCATCCCCACTGTCTTCATCATCTGATCGTCCAGTGTCGGTCTGGCGTCCTTCATGTGGTCCCCCCCTCTCCTAGTGAAGAATCTAGTCTAGCTACCAACATAGGGCATGGCGATCTGCAACGATTGCTGCAATGACTGGGCAGGAATCAAATCCAGATGAAATACACCCAAATCCAGGTTTCGATAGGCACTGCTAGGAATTATGCATTTTTGGAAGCCTAGTTTAGCCGCTTCCAGAAGGCGGCGCTCTATCTGGGGAACCCCCCGCACCTCTCCAGCCAAGCCCACTTCCCCCATAACCAGCATATCGCCATCTATAGCCCGATTATATAAACTACTAGCAACAGCACAAGCCACCGCTAGGTCAACTCCTGGCTCTTCCACCCGGACTCCACCGGCGACATTCACATAAACGTCCTGAGTCTGAAGCTGTAAACCGCAGCGTTTCTCCAAAACTGCCAAGATCATGGCCAATCGATTGGAGTCCACGCCATTTGACTGGCGTCTAGGTGTGCCCCCAAAAGGACTAGGACCGACTAAGGCTTGGATTTCTACCAAGAGAGGCCTAGTCCCCTCCATACAGGCAGCTACTACTGAGCCGGGTACCTGCTCTGGCCGCTCCGCCAAGAAAAAGGACGAAGGATTATGCACCTCATCTAGGCCCCGTTCCCCCATTTGGAATACACCGATTTCATTGGTGGAACCGAAGCGGTTTTTTACAGCTCGAAGAATACGGAAATTGGCATGACGATCACCCTCAAAGTACAACACAGTATCCACGGCATGCTCTAATACCTTTGGACCTGCAATGGAACCGCCTTTATTAACATGCCCCACAATAAATACAGGAATATCTAGCCCCTTAGCAGTATTCATGATTCGGGCCGTGGATTCCCGCACTTGGCTGACACTCCCTGGGGGTGAAGAGATCTCAGGATGATTCATGGTCTGGATGGAGTCTATAATACACATAGCCGGCGACAGATCCACCATGTGAGAGATGACTTGCTCCACATCGGTTTCTGTCAACACGAGCAGTGCATCTTGGATAACACCTAAACGGTCAGCCCGTAGCCTTAGTTGAGCACTGGACTCTTCCCCAGAAACATACAGAACCGTCTGATTATGCCTTGCCACAGAGCCAGCCACCTGCAATAGCAGGGTTGATTTGCCGGCTCCTGGTTCACCCCCAACTAAAATCAGGGCCCCGGGCACTATGCCACCACCCAGAACCCTATCCAATTCAATAAATCCAGTGGATTGGCGACTACCAGGGACACCAACAACCTCGGAAAGAGGTATGGGCTGGGCCAAAGGGCGACCTCCATGCCTCATCCCAACGCCGGTTGGCAAAGTGGGAGGTTTAATCATCTCTTCCACAAGAGTATTCCATTCACTGCAGCCGGGACATCTTCCAAACCACTGCAATGTCTCATGGCCACAAGCCTGGCAGACGAATCTTCGCTTTATTCGAGCCATATATGTCCCCCAGAATCTGTATGGCAAATCAGCTTAAGTATAGCATTCTTGCGCGCTTATATCAATTTGGCACTCTTTTCCGCAAATTACATACTATGGGGAAGGGGGGCGCCTGCTCTCGCCCCCACTTATGCCCATACATGCACACACAAATATAGCCACTCTCTATCCATATACCCCGGTATTCTCTTTGCTAAACAGTAGCTACTTCCTCTTGCTTCGAGAAGACAAGTTCACCATCTTCAGCACCCACAAAAATCTGGTCTCCCTCTGCAAAGGTACCCTTCAAGATCTCCTCTGACAACGGATTTTCCATGAGCCGTTGGATAGCCCTGCGTAGTGGCCTAGCACCGAAGTCGGGGTCAAACCCCTTTTCTACCAGTACTTCTTTGGCCACATCACTGACGGCAATGGACAGACCTCTTTCCTCGAGTTGATCCCGCAAATCCTTGAGCATAATGTCCACGATTTCTTTGATATGCTCCTTGTTGAGGGCATGGAAGACCATGGTTTCATCGATCCGATTGAGGAATTCCGGTCGGAAGGTCTTGCGCAACTCCTCTGTAACCATTCTCTTCATATCCTGATAGTCAGCCTCACCGTCATCGGTAAGCCTAAATCCAATGCCACCAGTGGAGCGCTGAATCTGATGGGCCCCCACGTTTGATGTCATGATGAGCACAGTGTTACGGAAATCCACAGTTCTGCCTTTGGCATCTGTCAGGCGCCCATCTTCAAGCACCTGCAAAAGTACGTTGAAGACCTCGGGATGGGCTTTTTCTACTTCATCAAATAGAACCACTGAGTAAGGGCGGCGACGCACCTTTTCTGTAAGTTGCCCAGCTTCCTCATACCCCACATATCCCGGAGGTGCTCCTACCAAGCGGGAGACTGTGTGACGCTCCATATATTCAGACATATCCAAGCGGATCATGGCGTCTTCATCACCGAAGAGGGCCTCGGCTAAAGCTCGGGCTAACTCCGTTTTGCCTACCCCAGTGGGACCAAGGAAGATAAATGAACCTACCGGCCGCTTGGGATCCTTAAGACCGGCATAGGCTCGGCGTACCGCCTTAGAAATAGCAGTAACAGCCTCGTCCTGACCAATAACCCGCTCATGAATAATCTCCTCTAGGTTCAGCAAGCGTTCCATTTCTTCTTGGGCAAGCTTAGTTACTGGGATACCTGTCCAGCTAGATACGACGTCGGCAATATCATTTTCATCAACTAGACCCTGGCGCCTCACCCGGTCAGTTTTCCATGCCTCCCGTTTACTATCCAACTCTTCTCTAAGTGCTTGCTCTTGATCCCTTAGCGAAGCAGCCTTTTCGAACTCCTCGTTCTTGATGGCCGATTCCTTTTCAATCCTAAGATCTTCGATTTTCCCCTCAAGCTCTTTGAGTTCCGGTGGGGCTGTCAACCCTGAGAGCCTGACCTTGGAGGCGGCTTCGTCGATCAAGTCGATGGCCTTATCTGGCAAGAATCGATCTGTCACATAGCGATCAGCGAGTTTTGCCGCGGCTGTCAAGGCTTCATCAGTGATCTTGACTCGGTGATGGGCCTCATAGCGATCCCTAAGACCCTCTAGAATAGCGATGGTCTCTTCCACACTAGGCTCATCAACCTGGACCGGCTGGAATCTTCGCTCCAAGGCGGCATCTCTTTCCACATATCTGCGATATTCATCTAGCGTAGTGGCTCCGATGGCCTGTAACTCACCCCGAGATAAAGCTGGTTTTAGGATGTTGCTGGCATCTATGGCCCCTTCAGCGGCACCGGCCCCGATAATGGTATGCATCTCATCGATAAACAGAATCACATCGCCTGAGGTGCGGATCTCTTCCATCACCTTTTTGAGCCGCTCTTCAAACTCTCCCCTGAATTTGGAACCGGCCACCAAAGCGCCTAAGTCCAAAGTGACAACCCGCTTTCCTATCAGCGTCTCTGGGATATCACCGGCCACAATCTTCTGGGCTAAGCCTTCGGCTATGGCCGTTTTCCCTACCCCTGGCTCACCGATGAGACAGGGATTGTTCTTAGTGCGCCTACTAAGCACCTGGACAACCCTTTGGATTTCTGACTCCCGTCCAATCACAGGATCGAGCTTGCCTTCCCTGGCCATATCGGTAAGATCCCGACCGAACTGATCCAAAGTAGGTGTCTTGCGGGCGCGACCTTGCTTACCACCGCTTGCAGGTCCAGCCCCTTCACCTAACAAGTCAAGCACTTGCTTCCTAACTCGCTCCAAGTCGGCACCTACATTGCTAAGCACCTTGGCCGCAACTCCCTCTCCCTCACGAATCAAGCCAAGTAAGATGTGCTCAGTTCCGATATACGTGTGGCCTAACTGCCTAGCTTCATCGAAGGCTAGCTCCAGCACACGCTTTGCCCGGGGGGTAAATCCAATCTGGCCAGTAGTAATACCATCTCCCCTGCCAATCACCTTTTCCACTTCTAGGCGAATCTTATCCAATTCGCCCCATTCCTGTAGGACTCTAGCTGCCACTCCGTGACCTTCTGCCACTAGCCCCAAAAGAATATGCTCTGTTCCTACTACATTATGACCTAAACGTCGGGCCTCTTCTTGGGAAAGCACGATTACCTTCTGAGCCCGCTCAGTGAATCTACCAAACATTTACCCTCACCTTCCTTTTTGCTAGGCGTTGGCATCCTCCAAGCCAGTCTGTATATATTCCCGTACAAGATGGGCTCGATACACATCTCGCTCATCTGCATCCATATCTTTGCCACCAATCTTCTGTAAGTGGGCCGGCCTAATCAGCACTACGAGGGATTTGAGAATCTGGGCGTCGAGTTCATCGATTAGACCCAAATCAACTCCCAGCCATACCTCGGAAAGCAATTGCATAGCTTCTTGGCTAGATAGGACCCGGGCCTGACTCAATATACCTAAGGCTCGATATGTCCTGTCCTCTAACTCCGCCTTGCCCATCCGCAAAACTTGTTGCCTAGCCTCTTTTTCTTGATCCACAATCTGCCTGGCCACAGTTGCCAGATGGGCCATGATCTCCTGCTCTGAATGGCCTAGAGTGAGCTGATTTGAGATCTGATAGATGCTGCCCACCGCTTCAGTTCCCTCGCCGTACAGGCCCCTTACCGCTAGCCCCAATTTGTTGACAACCGGGATTACCCGTTGCATTTGATTCGTCATGCCAAGCACTGGTAGATGCATCATCACCGATGCCCGAAGCCCAGTACCAACATTGGTAGGGCATGCTGTCAAATACCCCAATTCCGGCGAAAACGCGTATGCCAGATGCTCACCAATGGCATCATCCACCTGATCACATTCTTCCCAAGCAGACTCCAATTGAAACCCTGGGTAAATGGACTGAATGCGGAGATGGTCCTCTTCATTGACCATGATGCTCACAAGCCCATCCCTGCGCAAGATAACAGCCTTATGCTGTACTTCCCTTGTTTGTTGAGGGCTAATCAAGTGTTTTTCCACTAGCAGCTCTCTCTCCAGCCTGGGAACCTGGGCCATGGCAAGATAGTCCATATCTAGTCCCTTATCGGCCGTTGCTGACCGAACTATCTCACAAATATGAGTCAACTGCTCATCATTGGCCATAGCCGGGAAAGGCACCTTATCTACATTTCTTGCCAACCGAATACGACTACCTAGCACAATGTCATCTTCGGGACCCCGACCCTTCATCCACTGGCAGAGCACGTTGTTTACCGCTTCTGGTATAGACATCCATATCGACCCCCTTTCCTCACTCACAGTCTATTTTCCCGTCCCTTTGATTCCCGTAGTTCTTTTTCAAGGCTACGGATCTTATCTCTAAGTTTGGCAGCCTCTTCGTATTTCTCCTGACCAATAGCTACCCGCTGCTGTTCCCGCAATGCTTCGATTTGCCTGCGCTGTTCAATGGCAACACCTTGAGAACCGGGCGCCTTACCAGAATGGGTAGTCGTACCTTGAATGCGCCGCAATAGAGGCTGTATTTGCCCTTTAAACTGCTCGTAACATACACTGCAGCCTAGTTGACCCACCTCTTTGATCTTGCTATAGCTAAGACCACAGTTGGGACAGCAAGCTATTGCCATCCCCACCGTCGGGCTTTGAGATGGGACAGGAACCTGTTGTAGCATCCCTGTCAGAAATTCCTGAAACGTAAATGCCACGGGAGAAACCAGAGTCAATTCTCCCTTGGCCTCGGCGCAATGCTGACATAGATGGAATTCTGTCTTTGAATCGTTGACGATCTTCGTAACATGAACCGTGGCCGGGCGCCTACGACACTCTTCACATAACATCTCCCGTTACCTCCTATTCAGCTCCCATGGAGCAACAATAACAACATGGACCTTAGCAAAATCGCAGTAGCTCGCTCCAAATAGACATCATCTAGGCTTTGGGTCTCTTGCCGCAGTAAAGCCCGCACAAGCACTGCTTCGTTATGGTCTAGATGGCCTTGGTCCACAAGTCTAACTAGTAAAGCTTCCGCCTCCCCTAGTTCCATGCTGTCCCCTACAGTCTCGTGTATCCAAGCATAGATATCCTGTCGTTGCCTGGGTTCTAAGCGAAAAATCCGAATATAGCCGCCACCACCCCGCCTGCTTTCAACAATATATCCCCGCTCACTATTGAAACGAGTCTTGAGCACATAGTTAATCTGGGATGGCACACACTCAAATAGCTCTGCTAACTCAACGCGGCGAATCTCCAAGCTAGGTTGGTCTGCTTGATCGAGCAAGGCCTTAATATACCGTTCAATATGATCAGCTAAGCTACTGATTGGCGTCACCCCCTCAACCTCGGGAACTTTGACCTTCTTTGACCATCTGTAT